>NZ_JBEHGF010000023.1:0-45170 GCF_040225725.1 Corynebacterium sp. KPL4015
GAAGCCGAGACTTCGGCTATACTGACCACAGCAGCATAGCTAGCCCCCGATGTGTCCACTTTCCGGGGGTCGGGCCCCTCTTCCCCCAAGTCGTTACCGAGTTAGCCGATGACAACGGGCACATCAGTCGCGCGATCGATTTTGATTTGCTGCGTCAGGAGCTAAGTAACGATCTTGTTGAAGGCCCTAAAGAGCGCTTCCGTTTGGAGTGGCCTGGCAAACGCGCCGCCACCCTGGTCGCGAATGCCCCTATCGCAAAGACACTGCGTCCCGTCCGCGAAGACTCTGTTAACTTCGATACGACCGAGAATCTTTTCATCGAAGGCGATAATTTAGAGGCTCTCAAACTCCTGCAGGAATCCTACCTGGGCAAAGTCAAACTCATCTACATTGATCCGCCGTATAACACTGGCCATGATTTCGTCTACAACGATGATTTTGCCGAATCTACTGAGGAATACCTCAAGCGTTCCGGCCAAGTTACCGACGAAGGCGAACGCCTTGTCACCAACCCCGAATCCAACGGCCGTTTCCATTCTGATTGGCTGTCAATGATTTATCCGCGGTTGCGGCTGGCGCGAAACCTGCTCACCGAAGATGGAGCTATCGTGATCTCGATCGACGATACGGAGTTTGGAAACGTTCAAGCTATAGCCAAGGAAGTGTTTGGCTCTCAGAACTTCGTAGGAACCTTTGTATGGAGCGGTGGTCGCAAGAACGATTCGCGATTTATTTCTTCCTCTCATGAGTATGTCATCTGTTTCGCTCGTGACCTTGCTTTTTTGAAAGAGCAGAAAGCCGACTGGAAGGTCCGCAAGGCGGGACTTGACGATATTTATTCCGCTGCAGCCAAGTTCGTGAAGGAGACCAATGGGAATTATGAGGCCGCTACTGCGAAGTTAAGGGCGTGGTACAAGGATCTTCCATTGGCAGATCCGGCACGCCGGAATAAACATTACAAGAACGTCGATGAAGTCGGCGTTTACTTTCCAGGCGATATTTCATGGCCGGGCGGTGGGGGACCGCGCTACGAGGTGCTGCATCCGAAGACAGGATTGCCAGTGGCCATTCCGAGTCGTGGTTGGCTTTTCCAGAAGTCGGTGTTGGAGCAAAAAATCATCGAAGGTCGCGTTGTATTTGGAGCTGATGAGACCAAAGTTCCCACCTATAAGCGCTATCTCCATGAGACCGAGTTTGAAGCTCCTTACTCCGTGCTTTATCAGGACGGGCGTGCGGCGACGAAACGCGTGAAGACTCTGTTTGATGGCGATAAGGTCTTTGATTTCCCCAAAGATGAGACTATTTTGAAGCGATTCGTCCAGATGATCGCAGGAGAGGATGACGTCGTCATGGACTTCTTCGCGGGTTCATCGTCAACTGCACACGCAGTCATGGAACTCAATGCTGAGGACGATGGAAACCGGAAGTTTGTGATGGTCCAGATCCCAGAGGAGACTTCAGCGAAGTCGGAGGCACGTTCAGCCGGTTATTCCACGATCTCGGAGCTTTCGCGCGAGCGAATCCGTCGCGTGGGTCGCAAGATTGAACAGGACTTCGGGGAGAAGTTAGAGGGGCGTGAACGGCCGCTGGATGTGGGCTTTCGAAGCCTACGTATTGACTCGACCAACATGAACGACGTTATTGCTACGCCGGATGAAGTGAGCCAGTCTAACTTGTTTGATTCAGTGAGTAACGTGAAGGCAGACCGGACCGGTGAGGACCTGCTATTCCAAGTGCTGCTTGACTGGGGTCTGCCACTGGACGTGGAAATTGAGGTTGAGAATATTGAAGGACAGGAGTGCTTCGTTGTTGAAAGAGGTGCGCTCATAGCGTGCTTCGATCCCTCAGTGAGTAAGGAAACCGTGCGGGACATGGCCAAGCGCGAGCCGGTGCGTGCCGTATTCCGAGATGAGGGCTTTGCTAGCGACGCCGAGCGCATCAACGCTGAGCAAGTTTTTAAGGAATTTGCGCCGTCTGCTGATGTGAAGGTGATTTAGGGTGAAGCTGCAATTTAAAAAACAGCAATACCAGCTAGATGCTGTCAATGCTGTCGCCGACGCATTTCTTGGGCAGCCACGAAACGATGGTACCGCCTATCGTATGGATCCTGGTGTTTGGAAAGATGGACGAATCCGCATGTCCGAAGGCGAGGGCATGGGCCTGCGCAACGCGGAAATTCTCTTGACACAGAAACAACTGCTGGAGAATATACAGAAAGTTCAGCGGCAGGGTGGATTAGAGGAGTCACTGTTTCTCAAGGATTCCATTGCAGCGCCAAATGTACCCAACCTTGATATTGAGATGGAAACCGGTACCGGCAAAACCTTCGTCTACATCAAGACGATTATGGAACTCAACCGGCGTTTTGGGTGGTCAAAGTTCATCATCGTGGTGCCCTCCATTGCTATCCGCGAGGGCGTGAAGAAGACCTTTGAAGTCACTGCGGAGCATTTCAAGCAAGAGTATGGGACAGGGCCGCGTGCGTTTGTGTACAACTCCAGTCGGCTGAATGAAATCGAGGCCTTCAGTGAAAACTCTGGTGTGCAGGTCATGATCATCAATATTCAGGCCTTCAATTCGACCGGAAAGGATAATCGTCGCATCTATGAGGAACTGGATGAGTTCGGATCTCGTAGGCCCATCGATGTCATCGCGGCTAACCGTCCCATCGTTATCATTGACGAGCCGCAGAAGATGAGTGCCAAGAAGTCGCTGCAGTCGTTGGCAGAGTTCAAGGCCCTGATGATGCTGCGCTACTCCGCCACACACAAGGACGAGCACACTAAGGTTTATCGCCTCGATGCTGTCGATGCTTATAACCAGCAGCTGGTGAAGCGCATCGGCGTGCGTGGTATCACGGTGAAGGGGCTTGCGGGAACAGATGCGTACCTTTACGTTGAGAACATTGAGGTGTCGCCGAGCAAACCACCATTCGCGCGCGTTGAGATGGAAGTGCAGACCAAGAAAGGTATCAAGCGGCAACGAAAGCACCTGTCAAAGGGGGATAATCTTCATGAGCTATCTAAGGGTATTGAAGCCTACAAGGGGATCTTCGTAGTTGATATCGACGCTACTGCAGACGTCGTACGCCTGAGCAATGGGGATGATGTATTTGCCGGGCAGCTGGCGGACCGAGACGTCACTGAAGAAACCAAGCGGCGCATTCAAATCCGCGAAGTGGTTAAGGCTCACATAGACAAGGAACGGGAACTCTACCCGAAAGGCATCAAGGTACTTTCCTTGTTCTTTATTGATGAGGTCGCGAAGTATCGGGACTATTCCCGCGAGGACACAATGGGTGAGTACGCCCGCATCTTCGAGGAAGAATACACAATGGCTCGTGACGCCCTCTTCGGTGAGCTGGAGCTAGAACAAGAGTTTAGTGATTACCTCAAGTACGTTTCTCGCGATGAAGTCCATTCTGTTCACCAGGGCTACTTCTCGGTGGATAAGAAATCCAAGCATGCCGTGGACGGCAAGATTTCAAAGCGCGGTGATGATAAGGGACAGTCGACAGACTCTGACGCGTACGATCTGATCCTTCGGGATAAAGAGAGGCTGTTAAGCCTAGACGAACCCGTGCGATTCATCTTCTCACACTCAGCCTTGCGCGAGGGTTGGGATAACCCCAATGTGTTCACAATGGGCATGCTGAAGAAAAGCGACAACACGGTGTCGCGCCGCCAGGAAATCGGCCGCGGCCTACGCCTGTGCGTAAATCAAGCCGGTGACCGCCAAGACTCCGTCTCGGTGCCGGGACGTGTTCATGATATCAACGTGCTCACCGTGGTTACGGACGAGTCTTACACGGAGTTTGTAGACGGCCTGCAAAAAGAAATCGCGGAGTCGCTATCGTTTCGACCGCGCGAGGCTAGCGTTGATTACTTCATCGGACATTCCATCAATATCGCTGGCAGCGAGAACTTCAAGGTCACCGAAAAGCAAGCAAAGGTGATGTTTAAGTACCTGCTTAAGAATGAATACATTGACGATGATTGGCACGTGACCCAGGCGTTCAAGGAAGGTCGGAGAGAAGGAGGGCAATTAGAGGATCCTCCAGAGTCTATTCTCGAGGACGAATTCAACGCAATGCTTCCGCTCGTTGATGCCTTGTATATGAATGTTCCGAAGCCGCGTGATGACCGAAAGGCGAAACGTCTGCTGCCTAACGCCAACTTGAAGCGCAAGGAGTTTCAAGAACTGTGGAAACGAATCAACCACAAGGCCGTCTACACAGTGGACTTCGACTCTGTGGAGCTTATTGAGAAAGCCATCCGAGCTCTCAACAAGGATCTCCATGTGACTTCCATGCAATATATGGTCGAGGCCGGTACCCAAAACTTCCGCTTAGTACAAGACGACCTAGAAAAGCGCGAGGGGTTTGGTGATCGCACTTCCGAGCGCCAATCGGAGTCCGTGACTGCGGCATCTTCAGTTAAGTATGACCTCATCGGTGAAATTGCTGAGAAGACCATGCTGACCCGTCGCACGTGTGCAGCAATACTGAAGGGGATAGGAGCCGAGAAGTTCGCCATGTACCGGTTAAATCCGGAGCATTTCATCATGGAAATGTCCCGGATTGTCAATGAGCAGAAGGCGACCGAGGTAATCGAGCATCTGTCCTACAGCATGCTGGAGAGCGAATTTGACACCGCCATCTTCTCAGCCAACCAGACGCGTCAGGTACTGGGGGAGAATGACAAGAAACTGCAAAAACACATCTACGACTACGCGGTCACGGATTCCCTAACCGAACGGGTGTTTTTGGAAGAGCTCGAAGAACAAGCGGAAGTCGTTGTCTATGCCAAGCTGCCCGGAGGATTCTTCATCCCCACCCCGTTGGGAAACTACAACCCCGATTGGGCAATTGCTTTTACCGAAAATTCCGTCAAGCATGTGTACTTCGTTGCTGAAACCAAGGGCAGCATGTCGAGCTTGCAGCTCAAGGGAGCAGAGCTCGGAAAGATTGAATGCGCTCGCAAGTTCTTTGCCAAGCTCAACTCAGCGGACCATAATGATGTGCGCTATGACGTGGTTTCAACCTATGACGACCTTCTAACAATGGTTACTACATAAGTGGGTGCGCCTAGGGGAGCGGGGCGTCGCCAGGCGCGGAGCCTTTGAGTTTCTGAGAGCCCCTCTTTGTACTGCTTGTGTTTGACCATAACGCTGCATGAGCCGGTGAATTAGATTCCAGCAGCATGATTCAGAATGCCGTCGATCAACGCAGCGTAGTTGGTTGGGAAAATCTCACTCTGTCAGTACGGAGGCGCCTGTATTGGCTGAGGAGGGGCCATGGGCCGTTTACGCGTATCCGTGATTCGGGGTATCTCAGATAGTTCACTTCTATGGGCTCGCCGGAACGCGGGGACTAGGCGGTGGTGATTCAGCTTTAAAAGTAAGAAAAGGCCGCCTCGAACCCCGAGGAGGGGTCGAAGCGGTCTTCGGCTAGAAACCTAACGCGGCTTTACTTCTTCAGGCCATCGATGATCTCGTTGAACTGTGCGACAGGCCGCATGACAGAGGAGGTCTTCTCGTCGTTGGGCCAGTAGTAGCCGCCGAGGTCGGCGGGCTCGCCCTGGGCATCGATAAGAGCCTGGGAGATTTCATCGGCCTTGCCGGAAAGGTCGGAGGCGACGTCCTTGAAGGCAGCTGCGAGATCGGCATCCTCGGTCTGGTTAGCCAGCTCCTCGGCCCAGAAGGTGGCCAGGAAGAAGTGGGAACCGCGGTTGTCGTTCTCGCCCACCTTGCGGGATGGGGACTTGCCCTCATTGAGCAGGCGCTCGGTGGCCTTGTCCAGGGTGGTGGCCAGCACGCCGGCCTTCTCGTTGCCGTTGGTCTGGTTCTCGTGGCGGAAGGACTCGGCCAGTGCCAGGAACTCACCGAGGGAGTCCCAGCGCAGGTGGTTTTCTTCCTGCACCTGCTGGACGTGCTTCGGGGCGGAGCCGCCGGCACCGGTCTCGAAGAGGCCGCCGCCTGCCATCAGTGGAACCACGGACAGCATCTTTGCGGAGGTGCCCAGCTCGAGGATGGGGAAGAGGTCCGTGTTGTAGTCACGCAGCACGTTACCGGTCACGGAGATGGTGTCCTCGCCGCGGCGGATGCGCTCGATGGAGGTCTTGGTAGCGGTGACCGGATCCTGGATCTCGATGTCCAAGCCCTCGGTGTCGTGGTCCTTCAGGTACTTTTCCACCAGGGACTGGATATTGCGGTCGTGGCCGCGCTCTGGGTCGAGCCAGAAGATGGTCTTCATGCCGGACAGGCGGGCGCGGTTGACGGCGAGCTTAACCCAGTCCTGGATCGGCTCGTCCTTGGTCTGGCAGGCGCGCCAGATATCGCCGGCCTCGACGTCGTGCTCGATGAGCACCTCGCCCTTGGAGTTGCGGACCTCAACGGTGCCGGCTGCGGGCACCTTGAAGGTCTTGTTGTGGGAGCCGTACTCCTCGGCCTTCTTAGCCATCAGGCCGACGTTTGGCACGGTACCCATGGTGGTGGGGTCAAAGGCGCCGTTTTCCTTGCAGTCTTCGATGACGGCCTGGTACACGCCGGCGTAGGAGGAGTCCGGGATAACGGCGAGGGTGTCTTGCTCCTCGTCGTTCTTGTTCCACATGTGGCCGGAGGTGCGGATCATGGCCGGCATGGAGGCGTCAATGATGACATCGGAAGGCACGTGCAGGTTGGTGATGCCCTTGTGGGAGTTGACCATGGCGAGATCGGGGCCATCGGCAAGCGCGGATTCGAAGGCTGCCTTGATTTCCTCGCCATTGTCGAGCTTGTCCAAGCCTTCCAGGATGGAGCCCAAGCCGTTTTCGCCGTTGAGGCCGGCGGAGATGAGCTCGTCGCCGTACTTATCAAAGACATCGGCGAAGTAGGTGCGCACGACGTGGCCGAAGAGGATGGGGTCAGAGACCTTCATCATGGTGGCCTTCAGGTGGGTGGAGAAGAGCACGCCCTCTTCCTTGGCGCGCTTGACCTGCTGCAGCAGGAACTCATCGAGGGCCTTGGCGGACATGAAGGTGCCGTCGATGACCTCGTCCTTAAGAACCGGCAGCTCCGACAGCAGGGTCTGCTCGCCGTCAGCGGTCTTCAGCACGATGGACAGGGTATCTTCCTCGGGGATGATGACGGACTTCTCGTTGTGACGGAAGTCGTTATCGTCCATGGTGGCGACGTTGGTCTTGGAATCCTTGGACCACTCGCCCATGCGGTGCGGGTGCTTCTTAACAAAGTTCTTTACGGCCTCCGGCGCGCGGCGGTCGGAGTTACCCTCACGCAGGACGGGGTTAACAGCGGAGCCCTTGACGGAATCGTAGCGGGCCGCGATGTCCTTTTCCTCGTCGGTGGACGGGTTATCCGGGTAATCAGGCAGGTCGTAGCCGGCGGCCTGCAGCTCAGCGATGGCCTTCTTCAGCTGCACCAGGGAAGCCGAAATATTTGGCAGCTTGATGATATTAGCCTCTGGGGTCTTGGCCATCTTGCCCAGCTCAGCCAGGGCGTCTTCCACCTTCTGGTCCTCGGTGAGGCGCTCTGGGAACTGCGCGGCGATGCGGGCAGCCAGGGAAATATCGCGGGTTTCTACGTCAATGCCCGCGGTGGAAGCGAAGGCCTCCACGATGGGCTTGAGGGAGTAGGTCGCCAGAAGCGGCGCCTCATCGGTACGGGTCCACGTAATCTTAGCCATGATTCTCCTGTTAAATGTGGGAAAATTTCTTCAGGTGACCAGATTACCGATTTTGTCCGCTCCATGTGGAGCGCTCGGTACATTCCGGGGCTGGGTGGCATCGGTCACGGGGCCATGCGCTGGGTAAATCTCTTCACCTGTCCACGCCCTGAACATGCTTTATGCACAGGTGGGGTGTATCGTCGCCCCTCGTGAAAATTATCGATCAGTTAAGCCCGCGCAGCGCCCATGAACACCGCATTCACCGTCGGCCTTTGCCCCGCCAGACGGAGATTTCTACTGCGCGCCGCACCATCGTCATGGTGGCGATGGCCCTTGGTGCGTTTGCTATCGGTACTACCGAGTTCGTCTCGATGGGCCTGCTGCCGCTGATCGCGGAGGATTTCGGGGTTTCTGAGGATACCGCCTCCACGCTGATTACCACCTACGCGCTCGGTGTGGTGGTCGGTGCGCCCCTGATTGCAGCGTTTACCGGCAAGCTCCCGCGCCGCCGCCTCATTCTCTTGCTCATCGGCTTTTTGGTGGTGGGCAACCTGCTCTCGGTCCTCGCGCCGAATTACTGGGTGCTCATGGTGGCTCGATTCATCGCCGGCATGCCCCACGGAGCGTACTTCTCCGTGGCTAACCTGTCCGCGGCGTCGATGGCCCCTCCCGGCGGGCGCGGCAAGGCCATGGCTTTTGTGGGCATGGGGCTTGCCATCGCCACGGTCATCGGCGTGCCCGCGGCACAGGCCCTGGGTTCCGCGCTGGGGTGGCACGCGGCCTACCTGGTGGTCGTGGTCATCGGCCTTATTACCGCCGTAGCCCTGTTTTTCCTCATGCCGCACATGACGGAGATGAAACAGACCGATATCCGCACCGAGTTCGGAGCCTTTAAAAACAGCCAGGTGTGGCTCACCGTTATCATGGGCGTGGTGGGTTTCGGCGGCATGTTCTCCGTCTATACCTATATCTCCTGGACCATGACCGAGGTCGCTGGCCTGAGCGATAGCCTGATTTGGGTCGTGCTCATGGCCTACGGCATTGGCATGACGATAGGCAATGCCTTCGGCGGCTGGTTGGCGGACCGCAACCTTGAATTCGGGATCATCTTCGCCCTAGCCAGCTTGATCATCATCCTCACCGCCTTCTATTTCCTTTCCAGCCACGCCATCCCGGCCACCATTTGCTTTGGCATGGTGGCGTTTATGGGTTCCACGTTGGTGCCGTCGCTGCAGCTGCGTTTGGTCCACGTGGCAGGCGATGCCCAGACCTTATCCGCCGCGCTCAACCAGTCCGCGCTCAATATCGCGAATGCAGCCGGTGCGACCATCGGCGGCATTGTCGTCGGCGCGGGTCTGGGCTATTCCGCCCCGGCGCTGGCGGGCGCCGGTTTGGCGGCCGCGGGTTGCGTTGTGTGGGCGATAACAATGTGGGATAAAAAACGCCTTGCAGGCCGCAGCTAGAAGTACCACCGCACACGCCTATATTCTGGAGCACCATGAGCCTTACCATCGCTAGCGTCAACGTCAATGGAATCCGCGCCGCGTGCAAGCAGCGCAACGAAAACAATCCCGGCATGAATGCCTGGTTGGAACAAACCCCGGCCGATATCGTGCTGATGCAAGAGGTACGCGCCACCCCGGATCAAGCCAGAAAGGCCCTGGCACCCGCCCTGGAAGCAGGCTGGCACTTGGAGCTTGCCGATGCCGCCGCCAAGGGCCGCGCCGGAGTAGGCATCCTCTCTCGCACGCCGCTTGCCGATGTCGAAATCGGCTTCGGCTCCTTTACCGATGCCGGCCGCTGGATTGCCGCTACCACCCGCGATATCCGCGTGGCCTCGCTGTATCTGCCTTCCGGCGATACCGATTCGCCGAAGCTGGATGAAAAGTACCGCTTCTTGGATGAATTCGATTCCGTGCTGGCAGAAAACGCCGATAAGGACATGGTCATCGGCGGTGACTGGAATATCTGCCACCGTGCCCAGGATTTGAAGAATAATAAGGCCAACGAGAAGAAGGCCGGCCACCTGCCAGAAGAGCGCGCCTTTATGGACCATATCTTCGGCAGCTTTCCGGATGAGGCGCCGCAGGAGAAAAAGAACCTGGGCGAGTGGCTCGGCGTCGTGGACTACGCGGGCACCACCCCGTGGGAGCCGGCCACCGCGCCGCAGTGGTTCGACGTGGCGCGCCGGCTCCACCCAGAGGCCGACGGCCCCTATACCTGGTGGACCTATCGCGGCCAAGCCTTCAATAACGATGCAGGCTGGCGCATCGACTACCAAGCCGCAACTCAGCCGCTGCTCGATCGCGCGCAGCGCACCTGGGTGGATAAGGCCCCGACCGTGGAGCAGCGCTGGTCCGATCACTCGCCGCTGCTGGTGGAATACGTCTGATGTCGCCGCTATTTAGCGTCCTGTACGTCATCGGCATTACCGCCGAGTCCATGACGGCTGCGCTATCGGCCGGACGGCAGAAGCTCGATCTCTTCGGCGTGACGATGATCGCCGCCATCACGGCGCTAGGCGGTGGCACCGTCCGCGATATCGTGCTGGCGGATCCGCCGCTGACCTGGGTAGAACACCCCATCTATCTGGTCATCGTCATCGCTGCCGCCATCGTCACGGTGGGCATGTCCTTCCTCATGCACTATTTCCGCCACCTCTTCCTCATCCTCGATGCCTTGGGGCTGGCGGTCTTTTCCGTGCTGGGTACCCAGATTGCCGCGCACTTGGGCTACGGCTTCATCATCGCCTCGGTATCTGCAGTCATTTCCGGCGTCTTCGGCGGTGTGCTGCGCGATCTGCTTTCGGACCGCATTCCGCTGGTATTTTCCGGTGAGTTTTATGCGGCCATCTCGATTCTGGCGGCCGGGCTCTACATGATCCTCTTGCGCGCCGGGCTATCGGAAGAACCCACGGCGATTATTACTGCCTTGGTCTGCTTTGCCGCGCGCCTTGCGGCCATCTACTTCAAGACGGGCCTGCCCGTCTTTGAATACCGCGATGGTGAGCAGCAGATGGATCCGCGCCTGCGGCTATCGGCGCGCATCGTGCGCGATGGCGCCCGTCGTGCCAAGCGGAAGGCGGGCGCAGCCACCCGCTACGCCAGCCCCATCACCCGGCCGCTGGGCCGCAGCAAGCGCACCGCAAGCGATTTTTCCTCCCCGCTAAGCCTCGAAGAGTTAAATAGCAACCGGATTGCACGGCCGACTGTTCACGCATCGATTACCCGCCCCAGTGGCAAGCACTCGCCTGGGGCGAGGGGAGTGGATGTGCAGCAGCAATGGACCTTCAACAAGGAGGATGTGGGCAGGCAAAGGACCCCCAAGCACAAGCAGTAGTGCTAGTATAAACACGTTAAAAATTTCGAAATCTGCAACGGAGAAAGTTCATGGCTCGCGCAATTATTCCTTTTGTCCTTGGCGCCGTAATCCTCGCCCTGAGCATCTGGTGGTGGACTGCTGTCGGACCGTCCTTCGCCTTCCTTGGCCCCATCGTCCTCATGGGCGTCGGCGGTGCCTTCATGGTGACCGGTTTCGCCATTTTCATGGACATCGTCAGCCCCACCTCCCGCAAGGTCTAAGGGCACGGTCTGGCGATGAAAGCTATCGATCTACTCACAGACATGGCGCAGCGCCCGCTCGATGCGCTCGCCGCATTGCCGGAGTTGAGCAACGAGACCGCCAATGCGCACTTTGGTGATCACCCGAACTCGATCACGTGGCTGCTATGGCACACCGGCCGCATGGCAGACCTGCAGCTTGCGCAGCTGACTGGGGAAGAAGAGCTGTGGCAGCGCTACGACCTCGACCTGCCGGATGCCATGGGCTATGGCCAATCGGCGGAGGAAGCGCGTGCGGTAACCACGCAGGACATCGGCAAGCTCCGCAGCTATACCCAGGAAGCATTGGAGCAGGTCAAGGCGTATGTCGCCTCGCTGGAGGATGACAACCTCGATGACGTGATCGATACCTCGTGGACGCCGCACGTTACCCGAGGTGTCCGGCTGGTCTCGATTTTTGATGACGCCGCGCAGCATCTTGGGGCGGCCAATCAGCAAGCAAAAATGACGGAGTAACATTACCTGACATGACTGATTCCACTGCATCTAATTCCGCATCCCGCGTACTTTCCGGCATTCAGCCCACCGCTGATTCCTATCATTTGGGAAATTACCTGGGAGCGCTCAAGCAGTGGATCGACTTGCAGGAAGGCTACGACGCCTTTTACTTCATCCCGGATCTGCACGCGATTACCGTGGAGCAGAATCCGGAGGAACTGCGCAACCGCACCATGGCCGGTGCAGCACAGCTCATCGCGCTGGGCATCGACCCGGAGAAGTCCACCCTCTTCGTCCAGTCCCACGTGCCCGCCCATGCGGAGCTGACCTGGGTATTCCAGTGCCTGACCGGCTTCGGTGAGGCCTCCCGCATGACGCAGTTCAAGGATAAATCCGCCAAGCGCGGCGCCGATCGCACCTCGGTGGGCCTTTTTACCTACCCCATCCTGATGGCTGCCGATATCCTGCTGTACTCGCCGGATTGCGTGCCGGTGGGCGAGGATCAACGCCAGCACTTGGAGCTCACCCGCAATCTGGCAGAGCGCTTCAATAACAAGTACGGCGAGACTTTCCACGTGCCGGAACCATTCATTCCGGAGGGCGCGGCGAAGATCTATGACCTGCAGGACCCGACGTCCAAGATGTCTAAGTCCGGCCCCAACCCCAAGGGCCTGGTCAACCTGCTCGACGCCCCGAAGACCTCTGCCAAGCGCATCAAGTCCGCCGTGACCGATGACCTGGGTACCGTCAACTTTGACCGGGAAAACCAGCCGGGCGTATCGAACCTGCTGGTCATCCAGTCCGCGCTGACTGGTGAGTCCATCGACTCCTTGGTGGAGAAGTACGCCGGCCAGGGCTACGGTCACCTGAAGGTGGATACCGCGGAGGCACTCGAGGCCTTCACCACGCCGCTCAAGCAGCGCTATGACGAGCTCATGGCGGATCGCGGCGAACTGGAGCGCATCTTGGAGCGCGGCGCCCAGACCGCACAGGAAGTAGCGCAGCCGCTTGTCGATGCCGTCTATGAAAAAGTTGGCTTCCTTCCCCGCCCGCGCAGGTAGTAGGTACCCCTTAACCCACCCCACCGAGGGACAAGTGGGTATTTGCCAGCTACGCTATACGGGATAAACGCTGTGCGAACAAGAAGGGAAGCACGTGTCCACCACCACGCAATCCTCCTCTAAGAAGACGGACCACTACGGCATCGAGCGCGCGAACGCCGATGACCCGGGGGCGATAGATAAAGTCCGGCGCAAGTCGCCCTTTGTTGACCATCTCATGCGCATGCAGGAGCGCTATGCCGCAGAGGGTGGCAACCAGTTTTCTGCTGGCATTACCTATTACTCGGTCCTGTCCATCTTCCCGTTGGCGATGCTGCTGGTGGCCACCATCGCCGCTGTCCTTGCTAACCGCGAAGACCTGCTCAATGATCTTCAGTCCTATATCACGGACTCCATTGACGGGAATCTCAGCGAATCGGTCAATGAGATCTTGGATACGGCCATCGACCAGCGCGGTGCCATGTTCGGTATTGGTGGTTTGACCACCCTGTGGTCCGGACTGGGGTGGATGAATCACCTGCGCATCGGCATTTCTGCCATGTGGGGCATCGATGCCAATGACGGCGGCTCCTTCCTGAAAAAGAAGTTCTCGGACCTTCTGGGGCTTATCGGCCTGATCATCGCCTTTGTCGTCGCCTTCGGTGTGACCGCTGCTGGTTCCTCCGGCCTGACGCAAAAGGTGTTTGACCTCTTAGGCATCGAATCCTTCCCGGGCATGGGCTATGTCTTCTTCTTCAGTGGCTTGTTGCTGGGCCTTATCGCCAACTTCATCGTCATGTGGTGGCTGATTATGATCCTGCCGCGCACGAAGGTGCCTAAGAAGTCCGGCTTTACCGGCGCCGCCATCGGTGCGGTGGCGTTCGAGGCCATCAAGCAGCTGTCCACAGTGATCATGTCCTCTGCCACCGGCAGTCCGGCCGGCGCGGTCTTTGGTCCGGTCATCGTCCTGATGATCGTCATGTACTTGGTGTGGCGCGTGGTGCTTTATATTTCCGCATGGACTGCGACGACCGCAGAATCCCTGAAGTACGCGCACCCGCCGGTTCCAGAACCTGCCGTTATTCGCGTGCGCAACGAGGTACGTGAGGGCGCACCAGCAGGTGCGGTCTTCGGCGTGGGCGCGGCGCTGGGCGCTGCGGCCGTGGGTGTGGCGAAGCTTTTCCGCCGGAAATAAAAATCCTCCCTACGGGTGAGGATTGCCGCGCTCTTTACCTTTAAGATAGGACACTATGAACGCCGATGATATTGCCCCAGACTTCTACGAAAAGTGGGACCTCGACCGCAGTGGTGGCGAGGATGAGCTTTCCGTTTTATTGGAAGCAAAAGATATCAAGCTCGGGCAGCAAGGATATAACTCCGATGAGCCGCGGCGCGTACAGCTACGCATAGCGGCCAGCATCTTGGGCTCGGCGAAAAAGAGGGCCGAATATGATGAAGCATTGCGCACCGGCCTTCGCCCGACGTGGGGCGATCTCGGCACGCTGAGTTCGGTGGGGCAGTGGTCTCCGGCACCGCGCTCGCAGAAAAGCTTCCACGATCAACCGCAGGGTGGTCCGGAGCAGGCGCCGGGTTTTGCCCAGCCCAGCCCATATAGCTCCCCGTACGCGCAAAACCCATTTGGTCAGCACGCATCATCGCAGCAGCAGATGTCGCCGTCGTTCGCTGCCCCGCCGGTGCCCTTCCAACAACAGGCACAGGAACGGCCTTCGCAAAGCACGCGCATTGGCATGGGCATCTTGGATTTCTTCTTGGCCGGTAGCATCAGCAGTGCGTTTGGCGCGGGTGTTGACGAGCTCGTGGATGTAGACGCCCTGTCCTTTGTCGTTTTCTGCATCGTCATGGTGGTCTACGTTCTGGGCAGCGAAGTTTGGTTGGGAGCTAGCCCGGCAAAGATTCTTGCCGGCTATACCGTGCGGGATGTGGATACGAAGGAAAAGCTCAGCCTCAGCCAGTCCGCCAAGCGCCAGTGGTGGCGCCTAATTAACCTGATTCCTGGTATCGGGCAATTGGTGGGCTTGGTGGGCGCGGTGGTGCACGCGACCACCATTAATGAGGAAAACAACCTGCGCGGCTCGCACGACGATCTCGCAAACGCAGAAGTGGTAAAGAGGAAACCGCGCAAGTAGAACGCGGGCATGGCGCAACTTCGGGCAGATACCTACGATGGTGCGCATGCACGATGCACCATTAATTAGCCCCGAAAATAAGGATTCCGCCGAGAGCGTGGTGGAACAACTTCCTAAGGTATCCCTGTGGGAGCCGGTCCGCTCGCAGGCCAGCACCGCAGAAGAATTGAACGCGGATATTCGCGAGCAGTGTGCCCAGCTTGCCGATGACCACGTGGTCTACGCCGAGCTGCAGCTCAACCCCGCGGCTTATTCTTTCGATACGTCAGCGGTCGTACGCGAGGTGGCCGCAGAACGCTTCGGCGACCTTGAGGTTCGGTTTGTCCTCGAGGCAGCAGAGCCGGCGGCTAATGCCGAGGACACTGCGGGCGTTGCGGGCTACACCCTGCCGGAAGGTAGCGCTGCCGCAGCGGCGGAATTCCGCGCGAAGTACCTGCCTACCCAGACCGCGGTGGGCGAGGATTTCGCCGATACCGAAAGCGCGGCGCAGGCCGGCGTCAACCGCTTGCTGCGCCCGGTGAATATGATCGATGATTTCACCGCCGATGTCGATGGAATCCGCCCGGGCAAGGCCTCCGGATGGATCCGCGACCGACACATTCCATTGGTATTTTCGCCCGTGGACGACGTTGAGGAACTGACGGATCATCCGCTGCCGCTGTTGCAGCAGCTTGGCTTTACCTGCTCGGTCTCCTCCGGCGATTCCACGCTGAGCAGGCAATTTCTCGCCTTGAGTGAGACCTTTGGATACGGCTTGGAGGAGTTTTTCGATCTCACCGTAAAGGCGATTGAAAATATTTTCGACACCGAAGAGACAAGGCAGCGTATCCTTGAGACCGTTGTCCTTCCGGCCTACGAGGACCTCTCCGATCCGGAACTTGCCGGCCCCGATACTGAGGAGTCGCTCCAAGATTCCGGGTTCTCAATGAACCTGAATGACAACGCTTCCGAAGAGTAATAGATACTTAATCTACATAAAGGAGGAAGACATGCCTTCCGCACTATTCGTTGTTACCGCCGCTGATAAGTGGACGCTGGCTGATGGCAGCGCCCGTCCTACCGGTTACTGGGCCGAGGAGCTCATCGCTCCGCACCGCGTGTTTAAGAACGCTGGTTGGGATATCGACTTTGCTACGCCGAACGCAAAGGCACCCGTGGTAGACGAGTATAGCCTCGAGGTATTGTCTGAGGGCGACCGCGCCGAGCAGGAGAACTACCTCGCAGAAATCGGTCCAGATCTGGAAGACCCACTGAACCTGGCCGATGTTAAGGAAGCCGATTACGACCTTGTCTTTTACCCCGGCGGCCACGGCCCGATGGAGGACTTAGCTTATGACCAGGACTCCGCCAAGCTGCTGCAGGCGCGCATCGACTCCGGCCGCGCGCTATCCCTGGTCTGTCACGCACCGGCTGCATTGCTCGCGCTGGACAATGACAACTGGCCGCTTAAGGGCTACACCATGACCGGCTTTACCAACGCCGAAGAGGGCGAGGAGACCATCGCCGCCGCCAAGTGGGTTGTTGAGACCCGCCTGCGCGAGCTCGGCGCTGATTTCAAGCAGACCGACCCGATGCAGCCTTATGTTGAGGTTGACCGCAACCTCTACACTGGCCAGAACCCGGCATCCTCTGAGCCTTTGGCACAGCGCATCCTGCGCGACTTTTAATGCGGGTGCTGAAAGCTCTCGCTGCAGGTAGCGCGGTAGTAGGGGCGGCGGCATATATAAAGAGCCGTCGTCCTTATCTGCGCAGCGTTGCACCCGAGCTTCGCAGCCCATTACTGTACCTGCCGCTGCACCTGCTCTCGGGCGATCGATTTGCTCGAACGAGCAGGCTATTTGCCAATATGGACGTGGCACGCCCGAAGTGGCGTCCGGTGGATATCGAAGAGCTATCTTGTTCTTTTAAAGACCAACCATTCCGTGCCCGCGTTATTACTCCACCCGAAGATGGAGCGTCAGCCGAGCAACGTCCCGTGGTGATGTGGATTCACGGCGGAGGTCACCTGCTCGGTGGTCCTGCGATGCATGATCCCCAAACTTCGCTCATCGCATCGGAGCTGGGGGCCATCGTCATCGCACCGCGCTATCACAAATCCACGCAGGAACCTTTTCCTGCGGATCTGGAAGAGTGCTATGCCGCTTTGCGCTGGATGCAGGAAAACGGCGAGCTGCTAGGCGCGGATACTTCGCGCATTGCGGTCGCTGGTGATAGCGCCGGCGGCGGCTTGGCCGCTGGCCTCGCCCAACGCACGGTGGATGAAGGTCATTCCATTCGAGCGCTTGGATTGGTCTATCCAATGCTTGATCACCGCACCATTGCTAAAGAGGGTGCGGTGGGGCAGTTTATTTGTCCGCCGAACTTAAATCGCGGCGCCTGGGATATGTACTTAGGAAAGGACCATTTAGAAACCCCGCTGCCACCGTATGCATCGCCGGCGGCGCGTTCGGATCACTCGGGGATGCCGCCCACGTGGATCGGCGTGGGAGACATCGATCTTTTTCATGATGAATCCGTGGCCTTTACTACCGCACTGCAGGACGCCGGAGTCGAGACCACACTTGATGTGTATGCAGGTGCCTATCACGGCTTCGATCAGGTACGCCCGCGCGCGCCCCAATCGCGCAGAATGCTGGGAGATCTTATCGAGCACCTCGGCTCCCACCTCTAGCCGCACTTGATGCGGAATGAGGTGTAGGTGAAAATGCAGCAACCGCCCCAGTCCACGCTCCACTGTGAGGAGTGGTTGGACCGGGGCGGTCTTCTGTTAGCACCGGCTCCCGGCAGCTGAGGTAGCTAGAGCCGGTAGTCCGCAGGGCAGAGTAAAAACTCAAAAGCGGGAAAAACGCTTAATTAGCATGTTCTCAAGGCCCTTCCAGGACTCCGCATGCTCGTTATACGGCTTCGATGGGACGTAGCCTGCGTGCTCGGTGGAACCGAGCATGTAGCCGAGGTAGTCCTGCAAGCGTGGGTTCGACAGCATATAGGAGTTAATGGAATCGTCCCCGGCCCAGTCCGCGGCATCGGCGCAGACCTCGTAGCAGCGGGCTAGTTGGTCGGAGTCGACCGCTTCCGGTCCTTTTTCAATATCGCGCACGATGCCATTAAAGGAATACTGGTTATCCGGGTGGACTTGGACCTCGAGTTCACCGGCATTGGCGGCTGTGACAACGTCCTGCCAGGTGGATACGCGCGCCAAGTCGTGGTCATCATTATCGATGAGCCACCGCACCAGCGTCTTGGAGGAATCGAAGGTAAAGATTTCGCCCCATTTGCCTAAGAAGATGGGCTTGCCGTCCAAGTAGGTGCGCAGCGTGTAGACGGACTTGGACTGTGCGGTGATTTTAATCGGGTCGATTCCGGCGGCGGCCCAAGGGGACTCGTCATAAGGGTCGGCGGCTTCCGCCGCGGCCTTACGCTTTTCTTCAGCTTCCTTGGCGGCAGCGTCGGCGGCGTCCGCGGCCTCGGAGATGCGGGTTTCGGCATCGGAGATAGCGGAGGCATCGAATTCATCGCTAGGAACGACGCGGACGCTTTTATCCAAATCCGCGATGACCTTCTTCCAATTAGTCAAGATGACCCGTCCGACGCCGGTCCACTCATTCAGCCCCTGCTCGCCGGAGTAGTGATCGGCGCCGCGGGAGACGTTGCGCAGGATGGAGTGGGTGGCGAAGAAGATGGTGGTTTGTTCGGCAGCGGCGACATCGGCAAGCGCAGATGCCACCTCGAGGTTGCGCGCCACGGTTGCGACATTGGCGTGGCTGGGGCGGCCAGCGAGGGCTTCCGGCATACCAATCAGATCGTATTCATCGCGCTTGGCTGGGGTAACGCGGTGCGCTGGGCGGGCGGCAAATTGTTCCCACTGCGGGTGATCTAGCAGGTCATGCTTGGCATCGGACTCCAGGTAGCACAGCAGCTCAGCGGGGGAGTCAAAGACCAAGACGGAGTCATCGTCGCCCAAAAAGGCTTGCCATTCGGAGCCGCCTTCGCGCCACTTGGGCGCCCAGAGGGTATAAAAATCGCCCTCAGTTAGGGAGAGCTTAATAGGCACAATCGCACGGGTACTCATGGCCTTTTAGCATACCCAACGCCCCTGCGGCCCCGCGGAATTGCCGGGCGCTTGTCAGGCAGTCGGCCGCCAAAAGCCCTTAAATTGCATGCCCATATTATTCGTCCGCAGCGGGTTGGTCTGCACGGGGTCGCCGGCCTCCACGATCTCGCCATTGCCGGAATACATCGCCACATGGCCATCCCAAACCACCAGATCGCCGGGCTGGAGTTGGTCAGCGCTGACCGGCTTGCCGATGGCCTGCTGGTCCGCCGTGCGCGGAATATCCACTCCCGCCTGGGAATAGGCCCATTGGGTAAGCCCCGAACAATCAAAACCGCCATTGCCGGTTCCGCCCCAGGTATAGGGCTGGCCCAATTGGCTTTTCGCCGCGGCAACGGCCGCCCGGCCTGCATCCGAGCCGGCTTCTGTACCCGCCGTCGGGCCTGGCGCGGGAGCAGGGGCCAGTTCTGCTGGAGGAGCCAGGGCCGTGTGCGTCGCCGCGGCAGCCGTGGCCTGCTGGGGCTGGCCCACGGCCGATTCGACCGGCCGCTGGGAGATGGGCAACAGGGCCGCGGCGGCGTTGGTGAGCTCGTCTTTCAGGCGGTTGACCCGGGCCATCGCCAAGCCAATGTGCTCGTCTATCACGGTGCGAAGCGAGGCAAGGGCCGCGGCGCGGGAGGCGGGATCGAGGGAGATTAATCCCATCGCGATTGGCGCAGCGGCCTGGATGAGCCGCGTGCCGATGCCAAAGATATCGCCGGCAGCCGCCGTAACGAGGCCGCGGGCCTGGTTAAGTACTGCGGAGATGGTCTCGTTATCGCCGGTGAGGAGATCCGCGGCGGCGATAAGTTGGGAGGCGTCACCGTGCGCGATATCCGCAAGTGGCGGTACGGCGGAGAGATCTGGGACGCGGGGAAGCTGGACATCGGGAAGCGGCGAGGGCTGCAGCGCGGCAATATTTTTAATGGCAGTAGCAAGCACTTATATCGCCGCCCCGAGTAAGTCGCGCAACGCCGCATCGGAGTCTTCCGCCTCGCGCGACATCTGGAAGGAAGACTGCGCAATATGGCTCATATCGCGGCGCAGCATGGTCATCCGCGCCCCAATATTGTCCAAGGCAGCATGGACGGCCTCATTGAACCCGGTAAAGGCCGGATCTTCGGGCAATGCCGGGTGGGGCGGGTTGTCTCCTTGCGCGTTTGAATGCAGGTCACGGGCTAAATGGCGGGCGTGGGCGGTATCGATCTGAAATGGTCTCATGCCCTATTGGACTGGCCAATGGCCCAAGTGGTTCCCAAAAAGTTTAAAGTAGTGGGCATGGATATCCACGTCGTAGACCACCCGCTTGCCGCTTCCCGCCTGACCCTGATGCGCGATGCGCGCAGCGATAACTCCGCTTTTCGCGCCGCGCTCAATGACTTGGGAACCATGCTCGTATATGAAGCCTCCCGCGAATTGGCGGTAGAAAACTTCGATTGCGAAACCCCGGTTGCCACAGCACAAGGCACCCGCCTGCAGGATCCGCCCATCATCGTGCCCATTATTCGCGCCGGGCTCGGCATGGTGGATCCCGCCCTGTCGATGATTCCTGATGCTCAGGTTGGCTTCATTGGTATGGCGCGCGATGAAGAAACCCACGAACCCGTGCCGTACTTGGAGGCGCTGCCGCAAGACCTGACTGGGCGCACCGTCTTCGTCGTTGATCCCATGCTGGCCACCGGCGGTTCCTTGTTGCACGCGTTGCGCCTCCTGGCCGCCCGCGGCGCTACCGATATCACCGCTATCTGCATGGTCTCGGCGCAAAATGGCGTGGATGCGCTGGAGGAATCGGGCCTTCCCGTCCGCCTCGTCACCGCCGCCATTGACCCCGAGCTCAATGCGGATGCCTATATCGTGCCGGGGCTTGGCGATGCTGGCGATCGCCTCTACGGGCCGCGCAATATCGATCTTTAAGCTAGTATTTCTCCCTGAAAGCCCGAAGGTGGCTTTCAAAAAGGGGGAAAAAGATCGTGAGTTTTATTCAACTAATGTGGTCGAGCTACGGCTACGGATTTTCGCAACAACTGCGCCGCGTGCGCGAGCGGCGTGGGGTATCCCAGCAAGTGCTTGCGGATATTTCGGGGGTATCGCGCAGCCAGATTTCCAACTTGGAACGCAATGAAAATGGCCTACACACCATGGCAGACCCGCAATTATCCACGGTGTACAAGCTGGCGCTGGCTTTAGAAATCCCGCCGGCGGTCCTCTTGCCGGCCGGCGGGGACGTGGTGGAGGGCCACTTGGCAGACTCCGCCGTGCTCGGGGTAGAAGATGTCGCGCCCTTTCCGCAGGACTACATCAACCAGCGGCGCTTTAGTAATGCGCGGGGCTAACCACCCTGACTTACTGAACCGCATGGTCTAGTTGTAGACTGCCTCCAAGAGATAGTCCAGCAACAGGGAGGCGTGCGCGTGATCTCGGAGTTTATTAACGAGTGGTTCGATGCTCACCGTGCGGAGGTCATCGCGTGGCGGCGCCATATCCACCGCAATCCGGAAACGGCGAACCAAGAGGTGGAAACCACCAATTACATCGCGAATATCCTTGCGGATTACGGGCTTGAGCCGCAGCGTTTCCCGCACACTGGTCTCATGGTGGATATCGGCCCAGACACGGAGCTTGGCCGCCTGGCCTTCCGCGCCGATATCGATGCCCTGCCCATCACGGAGGTAACAGGGCTGGAGTTTACTTCTGAGAAGCCCGGGACCATGCACGCGTGCGGCCACGACGTACATACCACCGTGGCGCTCGGTTTGGCCTGCGCGCTGGCGGATTTTCAGCGGGTTAATGAGCTAAAGCTGGGCGTTCGCGTCATCTTCCAGCCGGCGGAAGAAGTGTGGGTCGGCGGGGCCACCGACGTTATTTCTTGGGGTGCGTTAGAAGGCGTGCATTCCATCTTCGCCATCCACGCCGAGCCGAAGCTGCGCGTGGGGCGCATTGGCATCCGCGCCGGGGCGATAACCTCCGCAACGGACGTGGTGGAGCTCAAGATTAAAGGCCCGGGCGGGCATACCTCGCGCCCGCACCTTTCCGCGGATGTGGTCTATGCGCTGGGCAAGGTTATTACAGAGCTGCCGGCGCTGCTGTCGCGCCGCGTTGACCCGCGCACCGGCACGGTATTGGTCTTTGGCCAGGTCAATTCTGGCTACGCCCCCAACGCTATTCCGGAAACCGGCATGCTGACCGGCACGATGCGCACCGCCGATATCACCATCTGGCGCCAGATGCAGGAACTTTTCGCGGAGTTAGTGGATCAGATCCTCGCGCCGGTGGGGGTAGAACATGAATTGTCTTATAACCGCGGCGTGCCGCCGGTGCTTAACGATGACGTGGCTACCGCCATGCTCGCTTCTGCCGCACAGTCCATCGACCCGCAAGCCGTGGTTCAGGCCCCGCAGTCTTCCGGCGGGGAGGACTTTTCCTGGTATTTGGAAAAGGTACCCGGTTCCATGGCGCGCCTTGGTTGCTGGTCCGGTGAGGGGGAGCAGCACGATCTGCACATGGGCGATCTCATCGTGGATGAGCGGGCGATTGGTGTGGGCATTAAGCTTTTCGGGGCCGTCGTCGAGCAATTTATGGGGGAGAATGCGCAGGCGGACTAACGCGCTGGGGTTACCTACGGGTTAGACTCGTAGGCGACTTTAAAAGTGGAGCCTATAAAGGAGCAATTGCGTGTTGAACCAGACCAAGCGAATTGTCATCATCGGCGGTGGCCCGGCGGGCTACGAGGCAGCGCTGGCTGGCGCCAAGTACGGCGCGGAAATCACCATCATCGAAGACCAAGGCATGGGCGGCAATAGCGTGGTCTTGGACTGTGTTCCCTCCAAGTCTTTTATTGCCGGCGCTAATATTAAAACGGACTTGCGCCGCGCGGATGACATGGAGCTGAACGAGGGCATCGGCAAGGCACAGCTTTCCATCAGCGCGCTGAACCAGCGCGTGCAGGACTTGGCGGCTAAGCAATCCGGTGATATCCGCAATACCATGGATTCCCTGGGTGCCCGCGTTATCGATGGCCGCGCGCACTTCCCGGAGGATCAGCAGGCCGATGCGTTTGGTGGGCACAAGGTCACCGCGGTTTTCAATGAGGACGGCCACGAGGAGACGCTGGATGCAGACCTCGTTTTGGTGGCTACCGGCGCCACCCCGCGTATTTTGCCCGGCGCCCAGCCGGATGGCGAGCGCATCCTGACCTGGCAGCAAGTTTATAACCTCACCGAGCTGCCGGAGCACCTGATTGTGGTGGGTTCCGGTGTCACCGGTGCGGAGTTCGTATCCGCCTTTGCCGAGCTGGGTGTCAAGGTCACGATGGTGGCCTCGCGCGATCGCATTTTGCCGCACGATGATGCCGATGCCGCCGACGTCCTCGAAACCGTGCTGAGCGAGCGCGGCGTGGAGCTGGAAAAGAACTGCCGCGTGGAAACCGTTAACCGCACCGAGGACGGCAACGTGCTGGTCACCACGCAGGATGGCCGCGAGATCCACGGCTCGCACGTCATTATGTCCATTGGTTCCGTCCCGAATACCAAGGATTTGAAGCTGGAAAATGTGGGCGTGGAGACCGCGAAGTCTGGGCACATCCAGGTAGACCGCGTCTCGCGCACCAATATTGCCGGCATCTACGCCGCCGGTGACTGCTCCGATCTCTTCCCGCTTGCCTCCGTGGCCGCAATGCAGGGCCGTGTGGCGATGTACCACGCGCTCGGTGAAGGCGTCTCGCCGCTGCGCCTGAAGACCGTGGCTAACGCGGTCTTTACCCGCCCGGAGATCGCGGCGGTGGGCTTTACCCAGGCCGAAATCGAGGCCGGTGAGGTCGCCGCCCGCGCCATTACTATGCCGCTGAATACCAACCCGCGCGCGAAGATGCGCTCGCTGCAGCACGGTTTCGTCAAGCTATTCTGCCGCGCTACCTCCGGCCGCGTGATCGGTGGCGTCATCGTCGCGCCGACCGCCTCCGAGCTCATCCTGCCCATTGCAATGGCGGTGACCAACCAGCTCACGGTGAACCAGTTGGCAGATTCTTTCGCGGTCTACCCATCGCTGTCCGGCACCATCACCGAGGCCGCCCGCCGCTTGGTGGCCCACGATGACTTGGAGTAAACTTCGTTCCTAGAACGTGGAGTAGGCCTGTTCCGCAGTGCGGTTGAGCTCGACTTTGATCGGTCTATCTGCCTCCGGCAGGGCGCGTTGCGGACAGAACTCGCGGGGGCAGGCCGTGCAGCCTGGGCCAATCGGGGTGGCGGCGGACATGTCCAGGTTCAGGGCATCGGCATAGACGATGCGATCCGCCTGGGTGATATCGCAGCCTAGGCCTACCGCGAATTCCTTGCGCGGCGTACCCCAAGACTTGGCCGTTCCCTGCACGAAACGCCCGATCCACAGGTAGGCGTGGCCATCCGGCATGGCCGCGACCTGCCGGGTAATGCGGTTCGGGGTTTCAAAGGCGCGGTGGACCACCCACAGGGGGCAGGATCCGCCAGAGCGCGCGAAGTGAAAGGCAGTAGAGGACTGCCGCTTGGAAATATTGCCCGCACGGTCGGTGCGGATGAAGGAAAAGGGCACGCCCTTCAGCCCTGGGCGCTGGAGCGTGGCGAGGCGCTGCGCCGTTGTTTCAAACCCGGTTCCAAAGTAGTTGCACAGCAGATCGATATCGTAGCGGGTATCTTCTGCCATTGTGAGAAAGCGCTGGTAGGGCATGGTGACAGCCGCTGCGAAATACTGCGCAAGGCCCAGGGTGGCCAAGTCCTGGGATTCGCCTTCGGGCAGTTCAGACACGAGGTTGTCACAGATATCGCCGTAGGCCAGCAGGCAGTATTGCAGGGCCATTTCAAAGACCAATTGGGCCTCAGATAGCCCATCGCGTAGCGAGAGTTCGCGCGTATCCGGGTCGAAGCTACGCCGGGGGCCGGGCCGGGAAAAGCGCACGGTAACACCCAGGTCTTCGTGCATGCGGGAGGCCAGTCGGCCGCGGCGCAGGACGCGATCGCCCAACTGGCCGGCGAGTTCTTCTGCGAGCACATCGAGCTCGTGGATGTAGTTATGCGCGTCATAAAAGAAATCGCGCACCACTTCAAAGGGGGAGGGGTCTGCGGCAGGCGCGCGCGAGGCAATATCAACAAACCGCGGCATCAACTCGGGAAAGCGGGAGGCGAGATCCGATAGCGCTTCCTCAGAGGCATCGGGGAAGATGTGGCGGAGCTCGGTAATCGTATGGATATCGCGGTCTTCGGCGAAGTAGCTGGGGTCCACGGTAAAGCGCTGGGCTAGCTGCATTAATACGGTCACGGTCAGCGGGCGCTGGTCGTTTTCCAACTGGTTGAGGTAGCTCGTGGATAACCCCAACTTCTTCGCCATCGCCACCTGGGTGAGACCGCGTTGCTTGCGCAAAGCGTGAATCCGTGCCCCCGCATAGTGCTTGGTCATGCGTCCTCGCCCTTCCTTTACTGCCCATGCGCTGTGAAAATCACAAGTTTTGCAGATTTCACAAAAGAAGTCCGCTAATTTCCACAAACGTTACCTATAGCGTGCACCACATGCAAGCATTTACTGTGATGTGCAACGCATTCTTGATGAAGGAGGACGCAACCAGTGAAAAACCATGAGGTACGCACTCATAAATCCGCCGAGGACTTCCCGTACGAGGAGCACCTGGCGCACAAGGTGGCCGAGGTGGCCGCGGACCCCGTAGAAGTCCCGGAAGAAACCACCGAGATGATCATCAACCGCATCATCGACAACGCCGCAGTAGCTATGGCCTCCGTTGCCCGTGGCCCCGTTACATCCGCGCGAGTGATGGCAGAAGCCCACCCCGTGGACAAGGGTGGTTCCACCATTTTCGGCATCGATGGCACGTATTCCGCGGAGTGGGCCGCGCTGGCCAATGGCACCGCGGTTCGCGAGTTGGACTATCACGACACCTTCCTCGCCGCCGAATATTCTCACCCCGGCGATAATATTCCGCCGCTTCTTGCCGCAGCGCAGCACAACGGTCTGAGCGGCCGTGACCTTATCCGCGGCATCGCGACCGGCTACGAAATCCAGGTCAACCTGGTCAAAGGCATATGCCTGCACGAGCACAAGATCGACCACGTGGCGCACTTGGGGCCATCGGTAGCCGCAGGGCTTGGCACGATGTTGGGCCTGGATAAGGACACGATTTACCAGGCCGTCGGCCAGGCGCTGCACACCACCACGGCAACCCGTCAGTCCCGCAAGGGCCTGATTTCCTCGTGGAAGGCCTACGCTCCAGCCTTCGCGGGCAAGATGGCCATCGAGGCCGTTGACCGCACTATGCGCGGCGAAGGCGCCCCGGCACCTATCTGGGAGGGCGAGGACGGGTTCATCGCCTGGATGCTGCATTCGCCAGAGCGCACCTACACCGTGCCCCTGCCAGAAAACGGTGAGGCCAAGACCGCCATCCTGGATACCTACACCAAGGAACACTCCGCGGAATACCAGGCGCAGGCGCCCATCGACATGGCCTTTGCGCTGAAAAAGACGCTGGAGGATAAGGGCCTGAAGACGGCGGATATCGAGTCCATCGTGCTGCACACCTCCCATCACACCCATTACGTCATCGGTACCGGAGCGAACGATCCGCAAAAGATGGATCCGTCCGCCTCCCGCGAAACGCTGGACCACTCTGTGATGTACATCTTCGCGGTCGCGCTAGAGGATGGCGTTTGGGACCACGAAACCTCCTATTCCCCTGAGCGCTCCAACCGCCCGGAGACCATCGAGCTGTGGCAGAAGATCTCCACCGTCGAGGATCCCGAGTGGACGCGCCGCTATCACTCCAACGACCTTGAGGAAAAAGCCTTCGGCGGCAAGGCCGTTATCACCTTCAAGGACGGCATCGTCATCGAGGATGAGCGCGCCGTGGCTGACGCCCACCCGCTGGGCGCCCGCCCCTTCGCCCGCGAGCAGTACATCGCCAAGTTCAAAAAGCTTGCCGATGGCGTCGTCGACGAGGCCGAGCAAGAGCGCTTCCTCACCGCCGTGCAAGACCTAGAAAACCTCACCGATCTAACCGAACTCAACGTGCGGGTCAGCGATGAGCACCTCGCCACCGCGCCCGAGAAACCGGAGGGAATCTTCTAATGGCTGGACTATTTGGTTCTACAATCAGCAAAGCAGAAAAGCGCGCGAATTTCCGTAAATCCATCGAATCCGGATCGATCACCACGCTGCCGGGCGCGTTTAACCCGCTGACCGCCCGGCTTATCCAGGACATCGGCGGCTTCGACGGCGTCTACGTATCCGGCGCGGTGTTGGCCAATGATTTGGGCCTGCCCGATATTGGGCTGACCACCTTGACCGAGGTGGCCCAGCGCGCCGGGCAGATCGCGCGCGCTACGGACTTGCCCGTGCTTGTCGATGCCGATACCGGCTTCGGCGAACCCATGTCCGCCGCCCGCACCGTCGCCGCGCTCGAGGATGCCGGGCTGGCCGGCTGCCACCTAGAAGACCAGGTCAACCCGAAGCGTTGCGGGCACCTCGACGGCAAGGAAGTGGTGGACAAGGAGGTTATGGTCCGCCGCATCAGCGCAGCCGTCAACGAGCGTCGCGATCCTAATTTCATCATCTGCGCCCGTACCGATGCCGCCGGTGTCAATGGCATCGATGACGCCATCGACCGCGCCAAGGCCTATGCCGAAGCCGGCGCGGACCTCATCTTCACCGAGGCGCTGTATTCCCCCGCGGACTTTGAAAAGTTCCGCGCCGCCGTGGATACACCGCTTTTGGCGAATATGACGGAGTTTGGAAAAACCGAGCTGCAATCAGCGAAAACCCTCGACGGTTTGGGATACAACGCTGTGATCTGGCCAGTCTCCAGCTTCCGCGTGGCCATGGGCGCTACCGAAGAATTCCTGCGCGACTTGCAGGAAACCGGCATCCAGACTGAGTGGCTAGAGCGCATGCAGCACCGCTCCCGCCTGTACGAGCTGGTCCGCTACCAGGAATACAACGAGTTCGACCAGTCCGTATTCACCTATTCCAAAGACAACTATCAACCCACTTTTGAAAGCTAAGGAGCCAGTGACCATGTCCGATAAGAAAAACGAAACCCCAGAAATCCGCAAGGGCCTCTACGGCGTCGTCGTTGATGAAACTGCCGTTTCCAAGGTCGTTCCTGAGACCAACTCCTTGACCTACCGCGGCTACCCGGTCCAAGAACTGGCCCGCTACTGCTCCTTCGAAGAGGTTGCGTACCTCTTGTGGAATGGCAAGCTGCCGGGCCAAGAATCCCTCATCCGTTTCTCCGCGCGTGAAAAGGCATTGCGTCACCTGGACCGCCATCTCATTGACCTCATCATGTCCATGCCACAAAGCTGCCACCCCATGGACGTGCTGCGCACGGCGATTTCCTTCATCGGGGCCCAGGACGCGGAGGAATACACCAGGGACTCCGAGCACGTCCGCCGTACCGCGCTCGAACTCATGGCGAAGATCCCCACCATCATCGCGCTCGACATCCGTCGCCGCCGCGGTGAAGGCTACATCGAGCCTTCCCGTAAGAAGGGCTTTGCCGAAAACTTCCTGTGGATGGTCTTCGGCGATGAAGAAGGCTCCCCGGCGGTAAACCGCGCCGATATCGAGGCCTTTGATAAGTCCCTCATCCTTTATGCCGAGCACTCCTTCAATGCCTCGACCTTCTCGGCACGCGTGGTTACCTCCACGATGTCTGATACCTACTCCGCCATCGTCGCCGCCATCGGCGCGCTCAAGGGACCGCTGCACGGCGGCGCCAACGAGGCCGTCATGAAGAACTTCCTCGAGGTAGACGATCCTGCCAAGGCAGAGGAGTGGACCAAGAACAAGCTGGCTAATAAGGACCTGGTCATGGGCTTTGGTCACCGCGTGTACAAGAATGGCGACTCCCGCGTTCCCACCATGGAGGCCGCCTTCAAGGAGCTTGCCGAGCAGCACGACCAGACCAAGTGGATCGAGATGTACGACATCATGGCCAAGACCATGGAGGAAAACACCTCGATCAAGATCAAGCCGAACCTGGACTTCCCGGCCGGCCCTGCTTACCACATCCTCGGGTTCGATATTCAGTTCTTCACCCCGATCTTCGTCATGGCCCGCATCACCGGCTGGACTGCGCACATCGTGGAACAAAACGAGAACAACTCGCTGATTCGCCCGCTGTCCGCCTACGCCGGCGAAGACCAGCGCTCCGTTCCGCCGAAGTCCTTCTAAACACTTGGCTTCCCGCGCGGTTCGTCCCGCGGCGGACCGTGTAACCCGGGTAAGTGGAACGTAGATGCTCCCCACGCTTGCGTGGGGAGCATTTGTGCATCCCTCCTGCGGTATATCCGCATACATCTGCGTCAAATGTGCATCCTCCTACGGTATAACTGAGCAAACCGCGCCCTTAGATGTCGCATTTTCGCCTCAGATATTGCATAGGAGGATGCACATGTAGCGGCAGCGGCAGCAGATATGGCTGCAGCTGCGGCATCGGTTTCGCCTACGACTCCGGTACCGACTACGGCTGCGACTGCGACACCGACTGCAAAAAATTTGCCGGATGGAAATTTGCAGACTTTGCAGAATTGTTAGGACTGTTATTACTGGTTGGCTGGCAGAAATCGCCTAGGCGGGGTTTAAGTTGCAGGTGAGTGTAGAAAACTCCGTTTTAAAAAAGGGATGATAAAAACTATTCTGATCTCTAAACTGAGAGACGGATCACCCCAGTGGGGACGTTGCAACGCAGCGTCTTCCAAGTTGAAAGGAACACCCAAGTGGCCAATTCCGCCCTTCCATCGTTCGACAAGATTTTGGTAGCCAACCGCGGTGAAATCGCCGTGCGTGCCTTCCGCGCTGCCTTTGAAACGGGGGCGAAGACCGTCGCCGTCTATCCTCGTGAAGATCGCAACTCCTTCCACCGCGCCTTTGCGGATGAGGCAGTGCGCATTGGTGACGAGGGACAGCCCGTCAAGGCATACCTCGATATCGAGGAAATCATCCGCGCTGCCAAGAAGTCTGAGGCGGATGCTATCTATCCGGGTTACGGCTTCTTGTCCGAGCGCGCCGATTTGGCCCGCGCCTGCGAGGACAATGGCATTAAGTTCATTGGTCCTACCCCGGGCACGCTGGATCTCACCGGTGATAAATCCGCTGCGGTTAACGCTGCGAAGGAAGCAGGGCTGCCGACGCTGCAGGACTCGGAGCCGACCACGGACATCGATAAGCTGGTGGCAGACGCCGGTGACTTCAGCTTCCCAGTCTTTGTCAAGGCCGTCTCTGGCGGTGGCGGGCGCGGTATGCGCTACGTGGAATCGGAATCTGAGCTGCGCGAACGGGCGGCAGAAGCCTCACGCGAGGCCGAGGCGGCGTTTGGCGATGGCAGCGTGTACCTCGAGACCGCGGTGATTAATCCGCAACACATTGAGGTGCAGGTGCTCGCGGATTCCCAGGGCAACGTCATCCACCTTTTTGAGCGCGATTGCTCCGTGCAGCGCCGCCACCAGAAGGTCGTAGAAATCGCTCCCGCGCCATCGCTGGATTCGGAGCTGCGAGAGCGCATCTGCCAGGATGCCGTGAACTTCTGCGAGCACATCAACTATGAAGGTGCCGGCACGGTGGAGTTCCTCGTGGATGAGCGCGGCAACCACGTATTCATTGAGATGAACCCCCGCGTGCAGGTGGAGCACACCGTGACCGAGGAGGTTACCGGTGTGGACATCGTCAAGGCACAGATGAATATCGCAGCCGGGGCTTCTTTGGAAGACATCAACCTGTCGCAAGAAAATATCACCATTACCGGCTCCGCATTGCAGTGCCGCATTACTACCGAAGACCCGAATAACGGCTTCCGTCCAGATACGGGTACGTTGACTGCGTACCGCTCGCCGGGTGGCGCTGGTGTGCGCTTGGACGGTGCGACCTCCGTGGGTGCTGAGGTATCGCCCAACTTCGACTCCCTGTTGGTGAAGATGACCTGCCGCGGCACCACGTTCGAGCAGGCCGTCCACCGTGCCCGCCGCGCGCTGAACGAGTTCCACGTCTCCGGCGTGGCCACCAATATCGGCTTCCTGCGCGCGTTGCTCAATAAGTCCGACTTCGTCAATACCCGCGTCGATACCGGGTTCATTACCGATCACCCGGATCTGCTCAAGGCGCCACCGGCGGTAGATGAGTCCGGACGTATCCTGGACTACATCGCGGATGTCACCGTGAATAAGCCCAATGGTGATAGGCCCACCGCGTTGCGCCCGTTTGATAAGCTGCCGAAGTTCAATGCGGAAGAGCCGCTCCCGCGTGGTTCCCGCGATGACCTCTTGGAGCTGGGGCCGCAGAAGTACGCGGAAAAGATTCGCGCTCAAGAGCCTTTGATGGTCACGGATACGACGTTCCGCGATGCCCACCAGTCCCTGCTTGCTACCCGTGTGCGCAGCACCGCCTTGGTGTCTGCGGCAGAGGCCGTGGCGCGCCTGACCCCAGACCTCTTCTCGGTGGAGGCGTGGGGTGGTGCTACCTATGACGTGGCCATGCGCTTCCTCCACGAGGATCCCTGGGTGCGTCTTGATCTGCTGCGCGAGGCCATGCCGAACCAGAACATCCAGATGCTCCTGCGCGGGCGCAATACCGTGGGTTATACCCCGTACCCGGATTCGGTCTGCCGCTCCTTCGTGCAGGAAGCAGCCAAGTCTGGTGTGGATGTCTTCCGCATTTTCGATGCACTTAACGATGTCTCCCAGATGCGCCCTGCCATCGACGCCGTGCTCGAGACGAATACCACCGTGGCCGAGGTGGCCATGGCGTATTCCGGTGACCTTTCTTCGCCGAAGGAAGACCTCTACACCTTGGATTACTACTTGAAGCTCGCCGAGCAGATCGTAGAATCCGGCGCGTACATCCTGGCCGTTAAGGACATGGCGGGACTGTTGCGCCCAGAGGCCGCGCACACCCTGGTCACGGCGCTGCGCAAGGAATTCGACCTGCCGGTCCACGTCCACACGCACGATACCGCCGGTGGACAGATCGCTACCTACTTCGCGGCGGCGCGCGCCGGTGCCGATATTGTCGATGGCGCCTCGGCGCCGCTGGCTGGCACCACGTCGCAGCCTTCGCTTTCCGCGCTCATCGCCGCGTTCTCCAACTCCAAGCGCGATACTGGAATCGACCTGCAAGCGGTCTCGGACTTGGAGCCGTACTGGGAGGCCGTGCGCCAGCTGTACGCCCCGTTTGAAAACGGCATTCCTGGCCCGACCGGCCGCGTGTACAAGCACGAGATTCCGGGTGGTCAGCTGTCGAACCTGCGCGCGCAGGCTGTGGCTTTGGGCCTTGCGGATCGCTTCGAGGTCATCGAGGATAACTACGCCGCCGTCAACGAGATGCTGGGTCGCCCCACCAAGGTCACCCCGTCCTCCAAGGTGGTGGGTGACCTGGCGCTCCACCTCGTGGGCACCGGCGTTTCTCCGGAAGACTTCGCAGCCAACCCGACGAAGTACGATATCCCGGATTCCGTGGATCAATTCCTCCGCGGCCAGCTGGGTACCCCTCCGGGTGGCTGGCCGGAACTGCGCGATAAGGTCCTCGATGGTCGCGCCGAAACCGGCGCGCAGATTACCGATGTCCCGGCAGAAGAGCAGCCGCACTTGGAATCGGACAACTCGGATGAGCGTCGTGCGAGTCTGAACCGCCTGCTTTTCCCCAAGCAGTTCGAGGAATTCAACGAGTTCCGCCGCAAGTACGGCAATACCGAGGCGCTGACGGATACGACCTTCTTCTACGGCCTGACCGAAGGCGAAGAAAAGGTGGTGCACTTCTTCCCAGAAGATTCCACCGATCGCTCCGACCTTAAGCAGATCGTGGTGCGCCTCGATGCTGTGGGTGAGCCGGATGAGAAGGGCATGCGCAATGTCGTGCTCAACGTCAACGGCCAAATCCGCCCGATGAAGGTGCGCGATGAAAACGCCGAGTCCACTGTGGCTACGGTGGAGAAGGCGGACCCGTCCAATGACGGTCACGTAGCGGCCCCGTTCGCCGGTGTGGTCAACCCCACGGCAGAGCCAGGCGACGAGGTCAAGGCCGGCGATCAAGTCGCGGTCATCGAGGCTATGAAGATGGAAGCCTCCATTTCCGCCACCAAGGATGGTGTGGTGGACCGCGTGGCCATTGGCCAGGCCACCAAGGTGGAAGGCGGCGACCTCATCGCCGTAATCAAGTAGCGGCGCCGCCTAGCACAGACGTGTAAATCCCCTCCCGGCTTGGATGAATGAACTGCTCCCCATTAGTTGGACTGAGAAATCAGTTACCGACTAGTGGGGAGTAGTTTTCTTTGAGAGTACGAAGTTCGTTGAGCGAATATCAGCGCGAGCGGTTGGTGGAGTGTTTCGAGCAGGGCATGGGGTGTAAAGCAGCTGCCAATGCTCTCGGGGTCTCCAGACACGCCGTGCGGAGTCTCTACCGTCGGTTTGTGCTGCGTGGCAGGCTATGTCTTGTGGAGAAACCGACTAAGCAGCATTACCCCTTCGAGGTGAAGAAGGAAGTTGTCGAGCGCTACCTTGCCGGCGAGACAAGAATGGATCTTGCCCGCGAGTTTGGACTGTCGTCAGACCTGCTCGTCAAAGACTGGGCGTGGAAATGGCGCAAAGACGGCGTTGAGGCGTTGAAACCGAAATCGAAGGGCAGGCCTAAAGGCTCGGCCGCACCGAAGCGGCTTACAGAAGAAGACAAGCTGCGCCGCCAGATCGCACGGTTGGAAGCTGAAAACGCTTATCTAAAAAAATTGCGGGACTTGAGGAATCAGGGACACGCCTGAAAGTTCAGGCGATCGTCATCCTCAAGTCTCACCACCGCTTAGAGTACCTCCTAGAGGCAGCAGGTATCCCACGGTCGACATTCTTCTATCACCAGAAACGACTCAGCGAGCCAGATAAGCACGCTGCGATCAAGGACGCGATCCTAGAAAGCTTCGAGGCTAACAAGCATCGCTACGGCTACCGGCGGGTGTTGCTGGACCTGCGTAACAAGGGCTGGGTGGTCAATCACAAACTCGTCTACAAACTCATGCGTCAGATGGGTCTTCGAGCCAAGATCCGCCAACGCAGGCCGTATGTTTCCTACGCAGGAACTATAAGCCACATCGCTGACAACAAACTCGACCGCAAATTCACCCCAGACACGCCAAACACCGTCTTTGTCAGCGACGTCACCGAGTTCAGGGTCGCAGGCCGAAAAGTGTATTTGTCACCGGTGATGGACTTGTTCGACCGCTCAATCGTTGCTCACACCGTGGCCACATCGCCGACGGCAGCGTTTACTGCCGATTCTTTGTCCAAGACGATCGCAGCCTGTGCACCGAAGCCTGGGTGGATGATGCACACCGATCAAGGATTCCAGTACCAGCATTCCTCCTGGCGTAACCTGATCGGTGACAACGGTGGTGTTCAGTCGATGTCGCGTAAAGCCAACTGCTACGACAATGCAGTAATGGAGAACTTCTTCGGGCACGTAAAGACCGAGATGTACCACGGGGAAGTCTTCGACACCGTCGAAGACTTCAACCAAGCGATCGACGAGTACATCCAGTGGTACAACACCGAACGCATCCAACAACGACTCAAGGGCCTGACCCCGATGCAATATCGGAATCAGACCCTTGAACCCCTCATCACCTAGAATTAAACCAGTCCAACTTTCGGGGGCCAGTTCAGAATTTCCAGCTAGGAGGGGATTTCTACGTTTGAAGGGTAGCGCGCCAGGCTAGAGAACCATTGGCGCCACGATGACGCCGACGATGGCGGCGTTGAGCATATTAGTAAGGAAGCCGCCGAAGAGCGCGCGTGGGCCAAGCTTGGCCACTTCACCGCGGCGCTCCGGAATGAGGCCGCCGATAGAGCCAATCTGAATACCAATGGAGGACAGGTTGGCAAAGCCAGCGAGGGCGAAGGAGGAGATCAAGATGGCCTTATCGCTGAGCTCATCGACGCTTTCACCAAAAGCGGTGTAGCCAACGAACTCATTGAGGATGGTCTTTTGACCGATGAAGTTACCCACCTCGAGGGCCTCGTTCCACGGCGTACCGATAAGCCAAGCCACGGGGGCGAAGATGATGCCGAAGAGGCCTTCGAGCGACCAGTTATCTTGACCGAAGAGGGAACCAATGCCGCCGAGGATGGCAGAGAGCATCACGATCGAGGCGATGAAGGCGATGAGCAAGCAGGCAACCGAGATGGCGATCTTACCGCCGGCCATGGCACCGCTACTGATGGCGTCAATGATGTTTTTAGATTCGGTATCGCGGACGTCTTTAACGGTGGCGTCGAGGTTCGTCTCTTCCGTCTCTGGCATAAGGCCCTTGGCGACGAGCAGGGAGCCCGGCGCATTCATGAGCGATGCGGCGAGCAAGTATTCCAGGGGCGCGCCCAAGAGCGAATAGCCGATCAACGTGGATCCGGCCACGGAGGCAAAGCCGCCGACCATACAGGTATAAAGCTCGGATCGGGTGAGCTTGGGAAGGTAGGGTTTAATCACCAGTGGGGCCTCGGATTGCCCGAGGAAGATCACGGTGGTGGCCCAGACGGATTCCACCTTGGAGGTGCCCATGAGCCACTTGATGGCGGAGCCGACGTATTCCACGAAGTACTGGATAACCCGGAGGTAGTACAGGGCGGCGATGATGGCACCCAAGAAGATGATCACGGGCAGTACATTGAGGGCAAAGACGAAGTCGTCACCGAAGAGTCCACCGAAGACGAATTGGGTGCCCTCGTTGGTAAATTCCGTGAGCTTTGTCAGCCCATTGGCGATGCCCTTGAGGGCTTTGAATCCAGGATCCCACGCGAGGACTAAGAAACAGAAGACCACCTGCAGGACAAGGCCCACACCAATGGTGCGCCACTTGATATTTTTACGCGAGCTCGACAGGACGTAGATCACTGCAAGAATGGCAATGATGCCGAGCAATCCTTGTAAGCGTTCCATATTTTCTGACCGTTCTTTGAAGGGACTTTTTAGTTAGAGTGACTCTGGGCCAAAGGAATGGGGGAGGATCTCGGCAAAGTCATGGCTACGGGGCTTTCCATCTACGGAAACGATGACGCGCTCGCAGTTAAACTCCCGCAGGACCTGGCGGCAGGCGCCACAAGGGTAGCAAGGTGCAGACTTTAAGCCGATAATAGCGACGGCTTTAATCTGCGGAATGCTGGGCAAGTGGCCATCGGTAGCCGTCACGTCGGCGGTGGTGACCACGTGGGCGGCGGCATTGCGCTCGGCGCAAATGCCTAGCGGGCTGGAGGCGTTTTCGACATTGGAGCCGGTGACAATGCGGCCATCGGCAAGCAGCAAAGCCGCACCGACTGGGAAAGAGGAATAAGGCGCCCAGGCGTGGTGGGCTGCTTCTTCTGCGAGGCTGAGCAATTCGGCATCGGTAGGGGGGGCGAATCCGGGGTGGCGTTCATTGCGGTATGGACTTTCTTTCTACGGGGGAAGAGAGATTGGGTTAATCCTCTATTAGAACAAAAAGAAAAACACTCATTGACATCTGTTCTATAGGGAATGATAATTGGACGTGGTGGAGTGTACAACCACTATATATAGTGTGGTAAATCACATCATGTGCTTGTATGTTTCGGTGTCCAAATCATTACAGGAGGAGTCGTCATGGCTGAGAAATTCGATGCGGTAGATGTTATTCGTACCAAGCGCGACAAGGGGGTATTTAGCCCGGAGGAAATCGATTGGGTCATCGATGCCTATACGCGCGGGGTCGTGGGCGATGAGCAGATGACCGCACTCAACATGGCGATTTTCCTCAACGGCATGAACCGCGAGGAAATCTCGCAGTGGACTAAGGCGATGATTGCCTCCGGTGAGACGATGAGCTTTGAGTCCTTGTCCAAGAAGACCGCGGACAAGCACTCCACCGGTGGCGTTGGCGATAAGATCACGCTGCAGCTCGCGCCTCTCGTTGCCGCCTTTGGCGTGGCGGTCCCGCAGCTTTCTGGCCGCGGCTTGGGCCACACCGGTGGCACCCTGGACAAGCTGGAAGCCATCCCGGGCTGGCAGGCGGATATTTCCAATGAGCGATTGATGGAAATCCTGGAGGATCCGGGCTGCATCATCTGCGCGGCAGGCTCTGGACTAGCGCCCGCGGACAAGAAGATCTATGCCCTGCGCGATATCACCTCCACCGTTGAGGCCATTCCGCTTATTGCTTCCTCCATCATGTCGAAGAAGATCGCGGAAGGTACCTCGTCGCTGGTCCTCGATGTCAAAGTGGGCTCCGGCGCCTTTATGAAGGATGAGACCTTGGCCCGCGAGCTGGCGCAGACCATGGTGGACTTGGGCAATGATGCCGGCACCGCCACCACTGCACTGTTAACGGATATGTCCACCCCTTTGGGCCGCAAGGTGGGCAACGCGCTCGAAGTTGAAGAATCCGTCGAGGTCCTAGCCGGCGGCGGGCCAAGCGATGTCGTCGAGCTGACCCTGGCACTTGCGCGCGAGATGCTGGAAGCAGCTGGCGTGCACGATGCCGACGTGGAAAAGGCGCTCAAGGATGGCCGCGCTATGGACAAGTGGAAGCAAATGATTAAGGCACAGGGCGGCGACCCAGACGTCAAGCTTCCTGTGGCGACGCATACCCACGATGTCATTGTTGAATCCGATGGCTACCTGACCGAACTCGATGCCCTGTCCGTCGGTGTAAGCTCCTGGCGCTTGGGCGCGGGCCGCGCGCGGAAGGAAGACCCAGTACAGGCGACCGCGGGCATCGAATTGCACGCAGTCAAGGGTGAGAAGGTATCTAAGGGTCAAAAGCTTTTCACCCTGCACACGGAGACTCCGGAGCGCTTCGAGCGTTCCCTCGAGACTTTGCAGCAGAGCTTTAAGATTACGGACGCCCCGCTGGATAAGGAGCGCCAGATCATCCTGGACCGCATTGGTTAAATCAGAATTAACGGAAGCGCAATCGACCCGATGATGATGATCGCCATGACGGCGAGGAAGACCTTCGCCTGCCACGTGGCGTAGTTGAAGGACACTCCGACGCCTAGGCGCTTGTCCACCAGCACCGCTGGGTCATCGGGATTGTAGTACAGGATCCCCCACTTATAATGCTCGTCATTATCGGGGGATTCTTTGTCGCTATCCGGAAATTTCACCCCGCGCAGCTGTTCCTCGAGCTGCGATTGGGCGCGCAGGATCATCGCCACGATGGCTATGGTGCCGCTAATGGTCATCACCACCATGGTGATAAAGGAGAGCCCAGCCAGGTCCTGGTAGCCGGGTACTGGGCTGGTGATCTGTATAAACGACAGCCCGAGAGACATGAGAAGCAGCAGGGTGCCCATCGCTTCGTTGGAGGCTGCAAGGTTTGCTTGATTCCGTAGCCGCGCCTTGATGGAGCGCTCCGAGCGTGGCTGAACCGCGGTGCGTTGGATAAGCCAGCAGATGCCGGCGAAAAGCAGCCATACTCCCAGCGCGATGAACGTGATGAAAAAGACGCTGCCGATGGATTTATCGCTCCAGCTATCGGGCTCCATAGAGTCATCCCAGTGTACTGGGACGGGATCGGGGATATCGGACCAGTGGGCAGCGACGATGAGCGCGCCGGCGATGATGACCAACAAGGAACCTAGCATGGTGAGCCAGGGAAAAGATGGGGTTGGTACATCAATATCCTGCACAGCGTCGGCGTCTCGCCCCGCTACTCGGGCACTGACCGCGGTTTCTACCCCGTCGAACCAGCCACCGTCCTTCTTAGCCGCGATGATGTGGCGGCGCTGCGAGAGATAGGCCCACGTGCTGCCGATAATGACCAACAGGGAAGACAAGGCCGCCACCCATGAATGGTTAACGTAGAAAAGCGAGATAACCGTCGCGGCGATGCCCACAATCCACGTCCGGGTTTTGAAACCGGAAATTGCGTCGACCACAACCGGATCAGAAAGGTGGCTTTGGGGAACGCGAACGCCGAGCGGGGCACCTTGTGCCGCCAGCGCCGGGATTGTGGTCATTATCCACGTTATGGCCAGCGTAGTGGCGGCCATGAGGATGGTGAGAATCATGATAGCTCCTTCAGTGTGGAGTCGAGATAGCCGTGGAGCTCATCGGTGGAAAAGCCCTGGGCGCGGGCAAGCGCCGCCACGCGGTGAAGGCGTTGCCGTACCTGCTGTTCTTGCGCCGCGGTGTGCGCGCCGAGTCGAACGATTGACCCCGACCGGCCCGCAGTTTCGACGAGGCCATCAGCCACGAGCAGGTCATAGGCGTGTTTCACGGTGGCTGGGTTGATGCCAATATCCGCGGCGACATGGCGCACGGGATCGAGCTTTTCGCCAGCAAGCAGTTGCCCGCGGGCGATGGCCAACACGAGTTCATCGTGAATTTGCTGGAAGACCGGCACATCCGTGTCAGGGTTGAGAGTGATGAGCATGAGCTACCTCCTTCCACTATTTTTTGTACTACTAATAGTAGCACAATCTGTGTCAGTAAAAGTAATACAGAATGGAGGCTAAGATACCTAGATATGAACCTGCGAGGTTAAGTTGAGTTCCTTGCAGAAACCCTCATCGTGGCTGACCAACAAGTATGCGCCCTCGTAGGACTCAAGAATCTGCACGAGCCACTTTATGGTGGTGATATCCAAATTATTGGTGGGCTCATCAAGCAAGAGGAATTGAGGGCTGGGCTCGGCCAAAAGCACCCGGGCAAATTCCGCGCGGAAGCGTTCGCCGCCGGATAGCTGGCCGGTGCGGCGGTGCACTTGGTCATCGCGAAATAGTAGCTGTGCCAGTTGATCGCGGATGAATTGTGGGTGAGCCGTGGGATTGGCCTCCGTGACCATTTCTAAGATTGTGCGATCTTCTGGCAGGGTGATTTTCTGCCGCAAGTATCCACAGTCCAAGCTGTACTCAACGTCACCGCGCGCAACCTTATTAAGGAATGTGGTTTTCCCGCTGCCATTTGGCCCCATGAGACGTACATGTTCAGGACCGGTTAAGTCTACGATGCTGCTGGTGAGCACGCGGGTGCCATTGGGCAGCTGCGTGCCCGGGAGATCAAGGTGTACGTGCTCGTCCGGGCGGATTTTATGTTGCGCAGCTTGATAGGCAGCAAATGCTTCCTTTACCGAACCCGCTGCCTGAGCTGAGCGCTTAGCCGCGGTATTTTGGGAGCGATTCTTGTCGTTGCCCATTGCCATCCCGGGCTTTCGGCGGTTGTGCGAGAAGGCTTTGCCGCGGCGATTGTCCCGGGAAATGCGCACCTGCATCGCCTCGCGCTCGCGCACTTGCTTACGGTGTTCGGCTTTGGCCTCGCGCGTTTCTGCTTCGGCAGCGCGCTGTTCGGTTTCTATGGCCTCCCGGTAGGCGTGATAATTTCCGGAAAATAACCGCAAACGTCCCGCGTAGAGTTCTGCAATGTGCTCGACATGGGAGAGCAGGTCTAGGTCATGGGAGATGACGAGCATGGGCGTAGAAGAACTGGAAATAAGCTCGGTGACCTTGGTTTTTCCTGCTGCGTCCAAGTTATTGGTCGGCTCATCGAGGATAACAAAGTCTGGGTGATCAAAAAAGGCGGCGTTTAGCGCGATGGTGACCGCTTCGCCCCCGGAAATCGTGCCGATGGTGCGATCTAGCGGGTGGGCAACGCCTGCGTTATGGAGGCAGGCATGAATCCTGTCTTCGATATCCCAGTCGTTGCCAATGGTTTTCAGCAGTTCCTCGGAGTAATTTCCCGCTTCAAGTGCGTGGAGCGCGGCAATCTTTTCCGCTGCGCCAAAAACGTCGGCGATGGTTAAAGAGTCATGTAGACCAAGATCTTGGTCTAGGTACGTGACTTCTGGTGCCGAGAATGTGCCCGAGGATGGTGCGATCTGGTGGGGCAGGACCTTAGCAAGGGTTGATTTTCCGGATCCATTATCGCCAATCATCCCAGTAGCCGAGTCAGGGATTGTTGCGGAAAGTTGAGAAAAGCAGGGCGTGCCGTCTGGCCAGGACAGGCTGAGTTGAGAAAGAGAAATCGGCATGAAGAATCCACCTTTAAAGAACGAGTGTGCAAGGTACGTCGTACTAGGCGGAAATCTTCATAGCCCTTAACGATAGCAGCTGTGGTGCAGAACACAAGGTCTTCGTTGAAATTTATCTCCTGCAGGCCTTGGACGCCTGCAGGAGATTGGGGCCAGATTAAAAGCGGCGGAAGAACTTACCCGAGGTGAGTTCCTCGAAGCCAGGTAGCGGCGTGGCAGACGCGATGCCGGGGGCGGTTTGCTCGGCCGCGAGGTCTATAGCGTTGGCAACCAGCAGGTCGTGGGCACGGGAAGCCTCGTCGCTGGTGCCGTCGGTGCCGTCGGTGGCGACGATGAGCTCTGGGATGTCCTCGGGATCGAAGGGGGTGAGCCAAGTGGCATCGTCAAGCGGGTCAGCATCCGGATCGCCGAGGAAGGCTGGGCCTTTCGTTGCGGCGGGGTAGTAGCGCAGGAGCGCGGCTCCCACGGGTTCTATGGTTGGATCTTCGTTGGCGGCAAGGGGCAAGGCGATGACGCCGCCATCGACGATGGGGGACCAGTCCGCGATATAGGAGGGGAAGAGGCCCGCAAGGTAGTCGCGGTCCTCTTCCTTGGCCAAGCGAACACCAAGAGAAGAATCAGTCATTCTTCCAGGTTAGCTGGCATGGTTACTTAATTTCCAGCAGCTGCGCGCCCTTGGTGGTGGACGCGCCAGCCTCGACCGCCAGGCCGGTTACGGTGCCGGACTTGTGGGCCTTGACGGGGTTTTCCATCTTCATGGCCTCAAGGACCATGACGATATCGCCCTCTTCTACCTCTTGGCCCTCTTCCACGTTGACCTTGATGACTGTGCCCTGCATCGGTGCGGTTACGGCATCACCGGACACTGCGGCCTTGGCACCGGCACCCTTGCGCTTTTTCCGCTTGCGCGCGCCGGTAATGCCAAAGGTGGCGGGCAATGCTACCTCGATGCGGCGGCCATCGATTTCCACGGTGTGGACCTGGGAGGCCTCGGGCGCGCCGGCTTCCGCATCGGTGGAATCATCGTGCGGCGTCAGCTGGTTATCCCAGGCCTCCTCAATCCACTTGGTGTAGACATCGAAGGAGCCGTTTTCCGCGGTAAAGGCGGGATCGGCGACGATGGCCCTGTCAAAGGGCAGCACGGTGGGCAGGCCCTCAACCTGGTATTCAGACAGGGCGCGGGCAGAGCGTCGCAGGGCGGTTTCGCGGTCCGGACCCCAGACAATGAGCTTGGCCAGCATGGAATCGAATTGCCCGCCGATGACGGAGCCCTCGATGACGCCCGAATCCACGCGCACACCTGGGCCGGCCGGCTCGGAGTACTTGACGATGGTGCCAGGGGCAGGCATAAAACCGGCCGCGGCGTCTTCGCCGTTGATGCGGAACTCAAAGGCATGCCCGCGCGGCGTTGGGTCCTCGCTTAGCGAAAGCTCTTCGCCCTGCGCAATCCGGAATTGCTCGCGCACGAGGTCCAGCCCGGTGGTTTCCTCAGAAACGGGGTGCTCCACCTGCAGGCGGGTATTGACCTCGAGGAAGGAAATCAGGCCATCGGCACCGACCAAATACTCCACGGTGCCGGCGCCACAGTAGTCAGCCTCACGGCAAATGCGCTTGGCGGATTCGTGGATGGAGGCGCGCTGCTCGTCGCTTAGGAAAGGCGCCGGTGCCTCCTCTACGAGCTTTTGGAAGCGGCGCTGCAGGGAGCAATCACGCGTGCCGACGACCACAACATTGCCGTGCTTATCCGCCAAGACCTGGGCCTCAACGTGGCGGGCCTTATCGAGGTAGCGTTCGACAAAGCACTCGCCGCGGCCAAAGGCAGTGGTGGCCTCGCGGGTAGCGGATTCAAAAAGCTCCGGAATCTCTTCAGTGGTGTGTGCCACCTTCATGCCGCGGCCGCCGCCACCAAATGCCGCCTTGATGGCTACGGGCAAGCCGTGCTCATCCGCGAAGGCTTTGACCTCGTCTGCGTTGGCTACCGGGTCCTTGGTGCCGGGGGCCATGGGGGCTTCGGCCCGCTCGGCGATGTGGCGGGCGGTGACCTTATCGCCCAACGCGCGGATGGATTGGGGAGGCGGTCCAATCCAGGTCAGGCCGGCATCGATAACCGCCTGGGCAAAATCGGCATTCTCGGACAAGAAACCATAGCCGGGGTGGATGGCATCCGCGCCGGATTTGTGGGCGGCATCCAGAATCTTGTCAAAGACAAGATAAGAATCCGCAGAGGTAGAACCGCCGAGGGCAAAAGCTTCATCTGCCAGCGTGACGAATGGTGCCTGCGCGTCCGGCTCGGCATAAACGGCGACTGAGGAGATCCCGGCATCGCGAGCAGCACGAATAACGCGTACGGCGATCTCACCTCGGTTCGCTACGAGAACCTTGGAGATCTTCTTGGTTTCTACTGCCACGGCAGTAACCTCCTGAATACACTTCGTTCACTACGGGATCTATTGTTGCACACCAAAAAATAAAGTCGTCCGTTTAGCAATGATCGTTACGTTTAAACAAAAATAAACCCACATCGCCGTGATGTGGGTATTTATTAGCCCAACGAAAATCTACTTTTCAATCGGCATATTGACCATGTTGCCCCACTCGGACCATGACCCATCGTAGACCTGCGCCTTTTTAAAGCCCAAAAGGTAGGTGAGCACGAACCACGTGAACGCGGCCTGCGCGCCCACATGGGAATACAAAATGGTGTGGGTATCAGGCTCCAGCATGCCGTAGTTGACCTTCAGGTCATCAACGTTGCGGAAACAGGAGTTGGGGTACGTTGCGCGATCCCATTCCAAGTTGATTGCGCCCGGAATGTGTCCGTGGCACATGGTCGTGCCATAAGGCGAGTTTCCATTCGGGTCGAACTCCGTCGCCTCACCCGCGAATTCTTCCGGCGGCCGGGTATCAACCAGGGAGCCGGTTGCTTCGCGTATGTCGGCGACAAAGGCGCGCAGGAGGGAATCGTCTCGGGTTACCTCGGGATAGTCGGACTCGGGGAATTCTGGGACCATGAAGGAGGTATCGCGCTCCTCTGACATCCACGCATCGCGCCCGCCATCGAGGAGGCGAACGTCCTTGTGGCCAAAGAGGGTAAACACCCACAGTGCGTAGGCCGCCCACCAATTGGACTTATCGCCGTAAAGGACAACGGTATCATCCTCGTGGATGCCCTTTTCCCGCATCAAGCGGGTAAATTCCTCACCGTTGATAAAGTCACGCGTCAGCGAGCTCAACAGCTCAGTACGGAAATTGATCCGCGTCGCCGTGGGAATGTGTCCGATATCGTACAAAAGGGAGTCTTCATCGACCTCGATGACGCGTAACCCTTTAATGCCCAGGCGCGCGGACAGCCACGGAGCGGAGACAAGCCGCTCTGGGTGCGCATATTGCTGGAATGGGGGATAGGGGTCTACTTCTGCCACTGCCCGCCTACCTTTCTGATAAAACTATATTTTTCGCTCCCACCACTTTAACTCGAATTTTCCCGATTTATCACTTTGGAGTAGTGAAAGTGGTTTTCCCTACATAATTCGTTTGGAATGAATCGACCGGTAGGAGCCGCGACGCTGCGATGGGGTGAGCCGCCTCGGAGATGGATAAATTTTAGGTTGACACTGTAACCTGCTTAGTGGCCCCACGAATCAGTGTCGTGGGACACTTTCCTACCTACCCTGACTACAACTAAAAGGACCAGATAATGGCTGAAAACGACCGCATTTCTGACTCCCCTCAAAGCTTTACGCCCCGTGATTTTTCGGAACAACCCCGTCAGAACGCTGAAACTCCTGAATCTTCCGTTCCTGAATCACAGGACGAGCAGGCGCAGAAAAATAGTGGACAGGAGCCTCGTGCTCAGGAGACCAAAGAACCTGATACGTCTGCTGAGAATGCGGCTTCAATGCCTAGCGGCGATCAGCCTGCAGGTGCTGGTTCGGACAAGCCCGGCCCCCAGGATTTTCAATCGTCCGCAGCAGGTGTAGAGTCCGCACCGCAGGACTACAAATCTGCTGCTGGTTCGGAGCCCTCGTCCGCAAACTCCGCAGAAAATAACCACCGGCCGGCTAACGATGCTGGGCCAGACGCTGGGTGGGGCACGGGACAACAATCACAGGGCCCGACCCCCGGAAAGTGGACACATCGGGGGCTAGCTATGCTGCTGTGGTCAGTATAGCCGAAGTCTCGGCTTC
>NZ_JBEHGF010000024.1:0-44751 GCF_040225725.1 Corynebacterium sp. KPL4015
GGCCAACAGACCAATCAACACACAACCATGCACACAAAAATAAAAAATAAGTACATTGGCACACTATTGAGTTCTCAGACATCGTCACCACACAACAGCTACATGCTCTAAAGCATGGAACTCGTTGCGAGTAAAAAGTTATTTTTTGTCAGGGCCTGTTTTCCTATCGCCGCTTCAGCCAGAAACAAATTCTTGTCTCTGTGGGGCGCTGTCGGTCGCGCTGACTCGTATTAAGTTACACACCGCTTTAAACTTTTACAAACTCGCTGTTCACTCCTGGTTTCGAACGCATTTATCTCATGCCAAGCCAGCCCGCAAAGCCTTTCCTCCACAGGCTGCTTATGCGGCGTGCATATATCGGCAGAGTTACGGCCCATACGGCGTAGATGCCAAGGCTTATAAACATCCCCACCGCGGCCGAGATATAGCCTTGGGCGAAAAGCCATAACAGTGCTGCGATACCGAGGAGGTACGCGACTAAAACTCCAAGGGTCCTCTTCTCTAGGAACTCGAGGTACATAAGTCCCGGGACGGTGACGCCCGCGATGGCGGTCATGCCGGCGGCGACCTCGATTGTGTTCCCCCAGAAGGAAAGGGCTAACCCTACGGCGGCGCAACCAAGGATGAGGATGAGCCCCGTCATTGCGGTCATGGAAGCCCAGCGCCGACGCGTGCCGCCGAGGGTGACATAATCCCTGAGCGTATCCCGCAATATGCCCATGGGCTGGCTGATGAAAACGGCGGAGAGTGACCAAGCAATGAAAGCGATGAATTCCATCGGTTCCCACAGCGTGCTCATTAGCGAAAGCACAACGTTGATGGCTAAGAATACGACGACCATCAGCCACATGCGGACCTGGCGGCGGTATACAGCCTGCGCGTCGAGCGTCGGCGGGAAACGCCCAAGCTTGGATGCAATTCCCAAAGGGGTCGTGAGTACCCCGTCCTGGTTGGGGTTGGTTTCCGCCACAGCGCCCATGCCAATGCCGCCGCATAAACAGCCAACGCCCACCAGCTCTGCCGTGCAGCCGCTCCTGCCATGGCCACAACAGCAAAAACCGAGACGATAATCCGGCGGTGTTCATTCCATATCTGTGAGCTCAGGCCAAGTACTTGGTACTTATCAAAACTGGGTTGATACGTCAGGATGGGCACAAGGGGCAAGAGCAAGGTGACAGTTCCCCACTTTTCGCCAAAAAGTACAGGATAAAGCGCAATGAAGAATAGGACTGTTACCCAGACCCATTCCGTTGTGTGCCATAAGAGTTTCATGACTGCTCCTCCAATGCTCGGACAGCCTTTTCAAGTGATACCTCTGCTACCCGGAGATGATGTTCGTTGGCATAGCGGAAGACGGGATCGGGCGAGGTAGTGCGGGCATCGACAAGCACTTGGTCTCCCAGGCTGGTTGAAGCGCGCTCCAATACCGGCAGGTCAAGGGCGGAAACGGCCGCGGAGATGGCCTCCTCGGGCCCGCTGATTTCCAGGAAGGAATCAACAAATTCATCCACTGGACCGCTGATAGGGCTCTCCCCCATGAGGGAAATAGTGTCCAACAACCCCTCTATTTCATTGAGGTGATGGGTGGATACCACGATGGTGCGACCGTGCTCTTCCCGGAGGACCTGGTAAAAGAGTTCGCGCCGTGGCAGGTCGAGACCCAGATAAGGCTCGTCCAAAAGCATTATTTCGCAGCCAGAGGCAACGGCGAAAACAAATCCCAATGCCGATTTCTGTCCACGCGAGAGCGCGGAATACGCCTTATTTGGGATGTCGAAGCCGGCGATGAGGTCGTCATATTGCTCCGCATTCCAGTTGGGCCATCGCGCCTGGCCGACGGCGCCGAGCTTCTTGCTACCCCACGAATCCGGCAGCGGATTGTCGATGCCCATGAGGATTACCCGGTTGAGTACGGATTGGTTATCAAAGGGCTGGCGGTCGAAGACCGTGATGCGACCGGATTGAATTTGGCCGGCAATTTTTCGCAATAAGGTGGTCTTGCCAATTCCGTTGCGGCCCACCAAGCCATGGGTAAGACCTGCGGAAAAGGTGAAATCGCGGGTAGTAATCATGAGTACATTCCTCTGCTTTCTGCAACCCGATCGAAAAGGTCATGGAGCTGGGCGCGGTTGTAGCCCAAGCGAACTGCTTCATCGACAAGCGGGGCCATATATTCCGCGGCAAAGTCGCCTCGCCTGCGCTCGCGGATGGCACGCGATGCACCCTCGGCCACAAACATGCCGATGCCCCGCCGCTTTTCCAGCACCCCTAGGTCCACCAAGAGGGTGATCCCCTTCCGCGCGGTTGCGGGGTTGATGTTGTGGAAATCCGCCAACTCATTGGTGGAAGGTGCCTTATCGCCCTCCGCCAGAGTGCCGTCCACAATGGTGTCTTCCACCAAGGACGCAATCTGCCGAAAGAGCGGCTGCGTGGAGTTATCCATCATCACCTTCGGCTCGTTAGTTACTTAGTTAGTTGTGTAACTAACCATATAACACACTTGCCGACGCCGCAATGGTCACCGAAAACTTTTCATTTGCGGCCAATATGCTGGGAATTAGCGAATTGTGATCGACGTTTCGGGGTGAATAAGGCACACTGGAGGTAACAAAGAATTTTATTTAGAACAATTAGAACGGAACTTAGGAGCCATGCTTGAACGCACACTTGTCTTTGTCGATGCCTCATACCTGCTCGCGAGCTTTTATAACTCCTGGGAAACGGGGGCCCGCGCGCAGCTAGAAATCGATCTGCCCGAGGTGGTCAGCACCATGGGCGGAATGATCGAGGAGCAATTAGGCAACCCGATTCAACGCCAATACTGGTACGACGGAATCCCGGATACCGGTCCGCACCGCTACCAACGCGCCCTTCGCACCTGCGAGGGCGTGCAATTGCGCACGGGACAACTCATTGAATGGGGCGAGCGACGCACCCAAAAGGGCGTAGACACCCGGCTCGTGGCCGATATGGTCATGGCCGCCGTGAAGAACCAGTTCACCGACTTTGTGCTGGTCAGCGGCGACGCGGACATGATTCCCGGCGCGCAGACCGCCGTGGACAATGGCATCCGCGTGCACCTGTACGGGTTTGGCTGGGATTCCATGTCCGCAGCGCTGCGCCATACGTGCGATTCCACCACCATCTTGGATCCGCGCGAGGACTTCGCGGATTCCATGGAGCTGCAGGTCCTCGAGGGACCGCTTCCCCCAGTGGTCCGCGATGCAGCGCAGAAGGCAGAGGAAGCAGAAGAGGAGCTTCCAGGAGCCGAGCACTGCGACGAGTGCGAGGAGCCCTCCGAGGTGGAAACCGCATTCGGCACCCCGGAAAAGCCGACGCCGGCGCCTGCCCCAAAGCCTGCGCCGCCTCAAAGCGCACAGCAGGCCGCAACCCCAACCCCACAAGAGCAAGACAAGCCCACTGCAGAAGCGGAGAAGGGCCCTGCCGAAGAGGCCGAGGCTACCGATCAAGCAGCACCAAAGCCTGCGCCGAAGCCGTCAATGATGGCACCGCGGCGCAAGCTGCGCTCGAAGTACGTCCCGCTGCCAGAAGAGGTCTGGAGCTCTGCCGGGTTCCAGTCCCCATTCGATGTGGGCCAGCAGTACGCATCGTGGTGGTTTGATAATGCCGCCAACTCAGAGCAGCGCGACCAAGCCCACTTACTGTCTGGCGGCGGATTACCGCCGGAAATCGACCGCCCGCTGCTGCAGTTCGCCTGCGAAACCCTGCATGAATACACCCTGACGGAAACCCAGCGCGTGAACTTGCGCGATGGGTTCCACTCAGGAATCCGCGGCGTGCTAATTAATATCCGCCGCGAGAATTAATCCCCGGATTCGATTTCCTTCTTCTTGGCCATATCGGCGCGCAGCGCATCTAGCCGCGCGCTGGCCTTCATGTCGTTGCCGGCCGCTTGAATCTCACTCATGCGGTCGCCACCGGTTGCCTGCTGCAACTCTTGTGCACCAAGCGCATCGGCATAGCGCTTTTCAATCTTGGAGCGGACGGAATCCAGGCTCGGCACGGAATCATCGGGCTTGAGCTCGTTCATGGAATCGAGTGCTTCCGCATTCTTTTCCTGCATTGCGGCCTGATCCGCCTGCGCTTCCAACTGGCTCACCTGTGCCAGCTGCTCCTTGAGTCGGGCCTCGGATTGTTTTTGCTGGTTCTTGGCTTGTTCAGCCGCCTGCTCCGCCGCCGCGTGCTGCTGCTTGACGTCTTCTAGTTCCTGCTCCACCGCGACGAGCTGGGAAGCCACTACCTCAGCGGCTTGGTTGTACTCATTCGCCTTCTGGGGGTCCTCAGCGGAATCCGCGAGCTCCAAGGCGCGCTCGGTTTGGGATTGGTAATCCTGCTGGGACTTCACCAGGCGGTTCATCTGCATTTCCAACTGAGACTTGTGCCCGATGATCTCTGCCGCATGATCCGAGATTTCTTGGTGCTGTTCCTTGGCGGCCTTAACCGCCTGCTGGATTTGGACCTTTGGATCGGCGTTCTCATCAATCTTTTGATCGAGAGAACTCATCACGTACTTCCAGCCCTTGCTGAAGGGGTTAGCCATCACAATCTCCTTTGGTCATAAAAAAGACGCTTTCTAGCGAGTTTAGCGATACTCACCAGAAAACGCCGTGGAAGCTCTGAAAATTCAGATTCTATGCCTGCTGTGCGTTCTGCTCTTCAACCTGGCGGCGAACCTCAGCCATGTCCAGGTCCTTGACCTGCTTGAGCAGATCCTCCAGTGCTGCGGGCGGCAGTGCGCCGGCCTCACGGAATACGAGGATGCCATCGCGGAAGATCATCAGGGTAGGAATGGACTGAATCTGCAGCGCGGAAGCAAGGCCCTGGTTTGCCTCGGTGTCCAGCTTGGCAAAGGTAGCATCCGTGTGCTCCTCGGATGCCTTCTCGTAGACAGGGGCAAAGCGCTTACATGGGCCGCACCAGTCCGCCCAGGCATCGACAAGCGTAATGCCTTCGCCGGTTACGGTCTGTTCAAAGTTCTCTTCAGTGACATCAATAGTAGCCATACTCGTTGTAACTCCTTTACATTGTGGTTTATTCCCCACCGTACCTAAATTTCTTCCTTGCCTGATACCCCTAGGGGGTATAGCATGGAAGCATAAGCAATCGAGAAAGGATGATAGTCATGGCAACGAAGAACTACACCGTAGAAGGAATGAGCTGCGGACACTGCGAAATGTCCATCCGCGAAGAGGTAGGCGAAATCGCCGGTGTGGACGCGGTTTCCGCAGACCACACCACCGGCGCAGTGTCTGTCTCCGGCAGCGATTTCACCGATGAGCAAGTAGCAGCCGCCGTAGCCGAAGCCGGATACACCCTGAAGTAGGCGAATAACATGTCACACGTTGATCTCGGGGTCTCGGGCATGACCTGCACGTCCTGCTCTTCCCGGGTAGAACGCAAGCTCAACAAGGTAGACGGCGTTGAGGCGAGCGTTAACTTTGCCACCGAATCCGCCTCTATTGAGTTCGATCCGGAGACTTCTACGCCTGCGGATCTGATCAAGGTCGTCGAAGGCGCCGGATACAGCGCCTTCGATATGTCCGGCAGCGATGACGGCGACCAGGACGAGGACGCAGAGGGCACGCCGGTTGATGATGCCCGCGCTGCCGAACAACAGAGCCTGCTGCGGCGCACCATCATCTCCGCGGTATTGTCTGCCCCCATCATGGTCGTCTCTATGGTGCCTGCCCTTCAGTTCCAGAACTGGCAGTGGGCCTGCGCCATGCTGGCCACCGTCGTCTTCATCTTTGGTGGCGCCCCCTTCCACTCCGCTACGTGGACCAACCTGAAGCACGGCTCGTTCACCATGGACACCTTGATTTCCATGGGCACCTCGGCCGCCTACCTGTGGTCCCTGTACGCGCTATTCTTTGGCAACGCCGGCGAGCCCGGTATGACCATGAGCATGTCGTGGTCCTCCAGCTCGGCCGAGATGGACCATATCTACTTTGAGTCTGTGGGAATGGTCATTACTTTCCTGCTCCTCGGCCGCTGGTTCGAGGTCAAGGCCAAGGGGCAGTCTTCTGAGGCGCTGCGCACCCTGCTATCCATGGGCGCGAAGGAAGCCTCCGTGCTGCGGGACGGCGAGGAAAAACGCATTCCCATCTCTCAATTGCAGGTGGGCGATGTCTTCGTTGTGCGCCCGGGCGAAAAGATTGCCACCGATGGTGAGGTCGTCTCCGGCAATTCCGCCGTGGATGCCTCCATGATCACCGGTGAATCCGTCCCGGAAGAGGTGGGCGTGGGCGATACCGTTACCGGCGCCACCATTAACGCTTCCGGCAAGTTGGAGGTCAAGGCCACCCAGGTGGGCGAGGACACGGTCCTTTCCCAAATGGCCACCTTGGTCACCAACGCGCAAGCCTCCAAGGCACCCGTGCAGCGCCTGGTGGACCGCATCGCGCAGGTCTTTGTACCGATAGTGATCGGCATTTCCGTCCTCACGCTGCTGGTACACCTCATCTTTGGCGGCGTGGCGCCGGCGTTTATCGCCGCCGTCTCCGTGCTGATCATCGCCTGCCCTTGCGCGCTGGGCCTTGCCACCCCGACCGCCATCTTGGTCGGCACCGGCCGCGGTGCCCAGCTGGGCTTGCTCATCAAGGGCCCGGAGATCCTCGAGTCCACCAAGCAGGTCGATACCATCGTGATGGATAAGACCGGCACGGTGACCGCCGGTGAAATGTCCGTTACGGCCGTGCATGGCGATGTCCTCGAGTACGCCGCCGCCGTCGAGCGGAACTCCGAGCACCCCATCGCCCAGGCCATTGCCCGTGAGCGCGACGTGGAGCCCGGCACCGACTTTTCCACCAGCACCGCTGGCGTGGAAGCGACGGTGGATGGGGCCCGCGTGGGCGTCGGCAAGCCGCGTGGAGAACTAGGCCAGTACGCCGATGCCTTCCGCGAGGCAGAGGCCGCGGGTGCTACCCCGGTGGCGGTGTACCTCGACGATGGGCTCGCTGGGCTCATTGAGGTCCGGGACACCATCAAGCCCACCTCCGCTGAGGCCGTAGAACAGATGAAGCAGCTGGGCCTAACCCCGCACCTGCTGACCGGCGATAACGAGGGCGCAGCCAAGCGCGTGGCAGAGGAAGTTGGCATCACCGAGGTCACGGCCGGCGTCATTCCGGAGGAAAAGGTCGACGTCATCAAGAAGCTCCAGTCCGAGGGGCACAATGTGGCGATGGTTGGTGACGGCGTCAACGATGCCGCGGCCTTGGCCCAGGCGGACCTTGGCTTGGCGATGGGCGCCGGTACCGACGTTGCCATCGAGGCCTCCGATATCACGTTGATGAATGGGGACCTGCGGTCCGCGGCCGATGCCATTCGCCTTTCCCGCCGCACGCTGCAGATTATTAAGGGCAACCTGTTCTGGGCCTTTGCCTACAATATTATTCTCATCCCCGTGGCAGCCTTTGGCCTGCTCAACCCGCTATTTGCCGGCATTGCAATGGCATTGAGCTCCGTATTCGTCGTCTCCAATTCCCTGCGTCTCCGGAAATTTTCTAGCCAGCGCTATGATTAGCGCATGCTCAGCCGCAATGAACGATTAGACCGGCTCCCGGTCACCAGCAAACACAAGCGCCTGCTCCTAGGCTCCGGCCTAGGGTGGGCGCTCGACGCTATGGATGTGGGGCTCATTTCCTTCATCATGGCCGCCCTGGCCGTGCATTGGGATTTGAGCAGCACCCAAACCTCCTGGCTCGCCTCTGTTGGCTTCCTCGGCATGGCTCTGGGCGCGACATTCGGCGGGCTCCTTGCGGATAAGTACGGCCGCCGCCACATCTTCTCCCTCACCCTCTTGGTCTATGGCCTGGCCACCGGCGCTTCCGCCTTGGCCGGTGGGCTGACCATGCTTATCATCTTCCGCTTCATCGTTGGGCTCGGCTTGGGCGCGGAGCTGCCGGTCGCCTCCACGCTCATCTCCGAATTCTCGCCGCGCCGCATCCGCGGGCGCATGGTGGTCCTGCTCGAGGCCTTCTGGGCGCTCGGCTGGATCCTCGCCGCGCTCATCGGCACCTTCATCGTGGGCGCCGGCGAAAACGGCTGGCGCTGGGGCTTTGCCGTGGGGCTCATCCCCGCCGCCTATTCGGTTTACGTGCGCCTCGGCTTGCCGGAATCGGTGCGCTTCCTCGAATCCAAGGGCCGCCACGGCGAGGCCGAAGAGGTTGTGGCGTCCTTCGAAGAGGCCGCCGCGGGCCAGCCGCTTGACGATGCCCACCCGGAACCCACCGCCTCCACCGAGACCTCCATTTGGGGGCCGGGCCTGCGCCGCCGCACGGCGGCGCTGTGGACCATTTGGTTTTGCGTCAATTTCTCGTATTACGGTGCCTTCATCTGGATCCCGTCCCTGCTGGTGGCCGATGGTTTCTCGCTCGTAAAATCTTTCAGCTTCACCCTCATCATTACCTTGGCACAGCTACCGGGCTACGCCACCGCCGCCTGGCTCATTGAGGTCTGGGGCCGGCGAGTCACCCTCGCCGTGTTCTTGGTCGGCTCCGCCGTCTCGGCCGGGCTCTATGGCACCGCAAGCTCCGAAGTATTCATCATCATCGCCGGGTGCCTGTTGTCCTTCTTCAACCTCGGCGCCTGGGGTGCTCTTTATGCGATTGGTCCGGAGCTCTACCCCACCGCGCTGCGCGGTCGTGGTACAGGTGCCGCCGCCGGTTTTGGTCGCATCGCCTCCATCGTCGCACCGCTCGTTGTGCCGCCACTCATCGCGGCGACCGGCGCTGGATTCCTTTTCGTGCTCTTTGCGGCTGCCTTCGCCATCGCCGCCACAGCTGCATTTACTTTGCCTGAGCTTAAGGGTGAGGCCCTTGCTCGATAAATTAGCCCTTAGCGCGTGGATTGGCGTCATGGTGGCGCTGACCACCCTGAAAGCTTTCTTCCAGATTGGTTACCTGTGGAAGCCCGAAAACCAGCGCGTCCGCGAGCTCCATTTAGTTCCCCTCGATGAATTTTCCGGCAATAGTTGGTTTGCGCCGCTTTTCGAATACGCCGGCAATACCGCCTTCTTCATCCCCTTCGGGCTTTTGATATTCACGCTATGCCGCTCGGTGAAAGTATCAACTGCCTGGGGATTCGCGCTGAGTCTAACCCTGGAGACGGCCCAGTATGTCTTCGCGCTAGGCCGCACGGATATCGATGATCTGCTTTTAATACCCTCGGCGCGCTCATCGGTGCAGCGATCGCCCGCTGGGGCGGGCAGCGCCTCTTCCCGGTATGGCGGTGGCTTTCCTTGGTCGCGGCCGCGGTCTTTATCGTGCTGGTAATTCTGGGCCCCCGCTTAGGGGACCCCGCCGCGGTCGTGGACCTATAAGCCCTTTATCCGTGCGCCATGTTGACGAACTTGGAGTAGTGCAGCTGGTGGGCCACCTGCACCGTGTCAATGGGACCGCCGCGGTGCTTGGCCAAAATAATATCCGCTTCTCCGGCGCGCTCGTTATCGCGGTCCTGCGAGTCTGGGCGGTATAGCAGCATCACCATATCGGCGTCCTGCTCCAAGGAACCGGACTCACGCAGGTCAGCCAATTGCGGCTTCTTGTCATTACGAGCTTCAGGTCCACGGTTCAGCTGCGAAATGGCAATCACCGGCACCTCAAGTTCCTTAGCCAATAGCTTGAGCTGGCGCGAGAACTCCGAAACCTCTTGCTGGCGCGACTCCACTTTTTTACCCGAAGACATCAGCTGGAGATAGTCCAAAACAATGAGGTCGAGGCCATGCTGCTGCTTGAGCCGGCGGGCTTTCGAACGGATCTCCATCATCGTGAGGTTCGGGGAATCATCAATGAACAGCGGCGCATCTTGAATGCGGTTAAGCGTGTCATCGATCTTCGCCCAATCCTCCGTGGAGACGCCACCACTGCGCATATCGGTGAGCTTGACCTCAGATTCCGCGGAGAGCAGGCGCATCACGATCTCCGAGGCTGACATTTCCAAGGAAAAAATGACGGAGGACTTGCCGTGCTGCAGAGAGCACGAGCGAATGAAGTCCATCGCTAGCGTGGACTTACCCACACCGGGTCGCGCCGCCACGATGATCATCTGGCCTGCGTGCAAGCCATTGGTGAGCTTATCCAAGTCAATGAAGCCTGTGGGCACGCCCAATTCAACGCCGCCCGCCTGCTGTAGCGCCGCCAACTCATCAATGGTGGGATCAATCAGATCACCCAGCACGCGGTAGTCCTCAGCGGTCTTGCGCTGGGCGATGGCAAATACTTCCTGCTGGGCTCGGTCGATCACCGATTCGATCTCGGCATCCTCTGTGCCAGAAAATCCCAGTTGGACCACGCGCGTACCGGCATCCACAAGCCGGCGCAGGACGGCCTTTTCCGCCACGATTTCCGCGTAATAGCGGGCATTGGCCGCGGTGGGAACGGTAGCCAAAAGGGTGTGTAAGTAGGGCGCACCACCAACGCGTTCGAGGTTATTAAACCTATCCAGCCGCGAGGAAAGGATAAGGGGGTCGATGTCTTGCCCCGCCGCGTAGAGGTCCAGCATGGCACCATAAATTAAGGCGTGGGCCGGATAATAGAAGTCATCGGGTTCGAGCTCTTCAATTACCTCCATGACCGTATTGGGGCTGAGCAGCATAGCGCCCAATACGCCCTGCTCTGCTTCCCGGTCCGACGGCGGCTGGCGATACTCCTCGTAGCGCTGCGGTTGATCCTGTTGGTACCGCGGCCGGCGCGCTACGGCATTATCCGGCGCCGGTGGTTCCGGCGGAAGCTGTTCATCATCGAAGCTCGCGTTGGTCATGTGTCCCCCTTGGTGTCCGTAAAGAGACCGTGCGTAACGCTGTCCAAGTGTAGACGAGCTCCCGGACACTACCTGCCTGGGCATAACTCCCACAGTTATCCACAGGTGCTTGTGGAATTACCTGGTAGGCCGATCGTTGCATTTCATTTGCCGAGGTCACGACTGTGGATAACTTGGCATCACTGTGACCTGCAACGATAATAACCGCTGGTCAGGGCGATTATTTCGAAGTGTGAAAATTCCCACACAGTGGCGGAAAATAGGCCGTGACCAGCGGTAAAGTCGTGCAAAAATCTTGGTGAGCCCGTACCCTGAATTCCACATTCATCCACAGATTTTCACAGTTATCCACAGGCCAGTTGGGTAGGCAAAAGGCCCCAGGAATTCTCCACCTCACATAGAGAATTCTTGGGGCCTTAAGCCGTGCTGTTGTCTTTGGGTCTGTGGACCGTCGAGCGCTGCTTAAGCAGCGACGACCGAGAAGTTCACCTTGCCGAGCACGTCAGCGTGCAGCTTCAGCTCGACCTGGTAGTTGCCGGTCTTCTTGACCAGGCCCTTGGGCATATCAACGATACGCTTATCCAAGTTAGGGCCACCGGCCTTGGAGACGGCCTTGACAATGTCTTCTGCGTTAACGGAACCGAAGAGCTTGCCGGAAGTGGAGGTCTTAACCTTGACCTCAACGTTCGTCAGCTGCTCAAGCTGGTTGCGGACCTCGCGTGCGTGGTCCAGGTCGCGAATTTCGCGAGCTTCCTGGGCGCGCTTGATGCCCTCAATCTGCTTCTCAGCGCCGCGGGAAGCCACGATGGCCAAGCCGCGGGGAAGCAGGTAGTTACGTCCGTAGCCGTCCTTAACCTCAACAATTTCGCCAGCGGCGCCGAGGTTCTCAACGGCAGCGGTGAGGATCAGCTTCATGATCCCTGCCTTTCAATTGAGTTAGTTGAATAGTTGCGGGTGACAGACTTAGAACGGAGGTTCAGAATCAGCGCCTCCGAAGCCGCCTGCTGGCGGTGCGGAGTTCCACGGATCCTCTGCAGGAGCCTGGTTCTGCTGCTGCGACTGCTGCTGTTGCTGGCCTCCAAAGCCGCCCTGATTATTGTTATTCGAGCGCTGCTGCTGGCCGCCGCCGCCAAAGTTGCCGCCGCCCTCACGGGGATTGCGGTTTACCTGTGCGGTGGCGTAGCGGAGCGACGGACCGACCTCATCGACGTCGATCTCAAATACAGTGCGGTTTTCACCCTCGCGGGTCTGGAAGGAACGCTGCTTCAAGCGGCCGGTAACGATGATGCGCATGCCCTTGCTCAGGGTCTCGGCGACGTTCTCCGCCGCCTGGCGCCATACGTTGCAGGTCAGGAACATAGCTTCGCCGTCTTCCCACTGGTTCGTCTGCGAATTATAGCGACGAGGCGTGGAGGCGACGCGGAAGTTAGCTACCGCCGCACCCGCTGGGGTGAAGCGAAGCTCGGGGTCAGCAACTATGTTGCCCACCACCGTAATATTGGTATCTCCCTGTGCCATGTCTTTACTCCTTATCGGTTACGTGGATTGTGCTTGATCCCAGTATCCGCTACTTGCTGTCGGTGCGCAGAACCTTGGTACGCAGGATGGTGTCGTTCAGGTTCAGGCGACGGTCGAGCTCGGAAACCGAAGGGTGCTCGCACTCCAGGTTAACGACGGCGTAAATGCCCTCTTCCTTCTTCTCGATGGGGTATGCAAGGCGACGCTTGCCCCATACATCGAGGTTCTCAACCTTGCCGCCGTCCTTGCGGACGATGTCGAGGTACTTATCTAGGGACGGGGTTACGGTGCGCTCATCCTGATTAGGATCCAGAATGATCATGACTTCGTAGTGACGCACGGACCTCATCACCTCCTATGGTCTAGTCGTTTTCGGCTGCATCACCTTTGCGGATGCAGCAGGAGGGTGCGTTGCGTCAAGCAACCCCACCACAGTACCGCAAATGACCGGCGAAAAGAAATCTATCCCGTCGTAGTGGAGGCAAAAAAGATAGCACACGTCGCGGGAATGATGGTGAGAAAAACAATGGCAAGGATGCCCAAGATGATGGGCCCGCGCTTATCTTCCCTGTTATGAAACAGCCAAAAGGCCGCCATAACGCAGATAAAGCCCAACAAGATCGACACCATGCCGATTATGGTCACAATCATTGAAATACTCCCGCCACTGGGTCGCGGCCCGTATGCGCCGCACGCACTTTATCTTCCGTTTTATTCCACATTTGCCGCAGCACAATAACCGCCATGGCAATGATGAATCCATCGCGCACAAGGATCGCCACGTCCAAGAGCTCGTGTGGAATACCCTTATTATCGATGCCCAGCATGTGCCACATGAGCAGGGGCCATACGAGGGCATCGGCAAGCGCCCAGCCCAAAACCAACCGCCAACGCGGCACGGCCAAGGCCGCTGGAACTAGGAGCCAGAGCGAATACTGCGGGGACCAAACCTTATTGACCAGCAGGAAGGCCGCGACGATGAGGAAGACCAACTCCGCTACCCGCGGTGTAAGCGGGCTGCGCCAGCCGGCCAAGGCAATACCGGCGCACAAGAAGATGAATGCCACGAGCGAGAAAGTATTCAAAAAGTCCTGGCTGAAAGAAATGTCCAGATTCCGGCTAATCAGCGCATACAGGGTGGTCCATTCCGCGCCGCGTTCCTGGTTCAGGCGGAAAAATTCCGCCCAGGCGTCCGGGTATTTCAAGGCAACGGGAAGGTTGACCACGAACCAAGCGGCAGCCGTAGCGACGGCGACCTTGGCAAAAGCGTCCCAGCGGCGACTGCGCCAGGCAAGGACGAAAAACGCACCGAGCAGAAATATCGGCCATAATTTGAATGCGGTTCCAAGGCCGATGAGGATGCCGGCGAGCCAAGGGCGGTGGCGGCTAATGGCCAGTAGCGCGCCGACGGCAAAGGCGATGGCAGGTATATCCCAATTGCTAAAGGCATGGATGATAATCAACGGGCTGGCGGCTACCAGGATGGTGTCCCACGTGCGGTTTCCCACCAAGAGGTAAACCATGTAGATGACGCCGACCCAGATGCAGGCCATGACCATGGCGGTGAGCCCAAAGTACCAGCCAGCGGCGGGCACCCCAGCCCATTCCACGAGCCCATAAGTATGGCGCGCAATCCAGCCCATCAGGCCCTGGAACATCCCCGCCAATACCGGGTATTCCATGTAGCGGGTCAGGCCATCTTCCTGCCAGGAAAAGGCGTAGGGAAAGCCCGGTTGATCTAATCCGCGGCCTTCATAAAGCGGGACGATGTCGTTATAGCAAAAAGAGGTGTACTGGCGGTTAGCGGACCAATCCAGCTTGATGGTGCCGTCTTCGCCGCGAGTACCAGCGGCGCAATTTGCCTTGGATAAGAACCCACCGGCCAAGAAAATCCAGGCTACCGCGATGAGCGCGCGCAGCGGGGTCCACCACTGCGCGCGGCTATCCCGGGCAAAGCGTCCCCTCGGCCCGCCCAAGAACTCTATGACGCCTCGCGCCATTGGTTCGTCTGCGGCGGACAAGCGCTGGTCTTGGCTCACGCGTACCGCTCCTTGCTTAGCCTAAGAGGTCAGCCAGGCCGCCTTCGCGGTCAAGGATGTCATCTAAAGACGGAGCTTCGGGTGGGGCTGGCTCGTTATTGCCGCCGCCATTTCCCCTATTGCCGCCGTTTCCATTATTGCCTCCCTGGTTCTCCGGCTGCTGCGACGGGGCATCGCGACCCGCATCCGGGCTTTCCGCAGGTGCTGGGCTGGTCTCTTCTTCAGGGGCGCCATTTTGCGCTGGACCAGTGTAGTTCTGGGGGCTTTGCCCGCCGGCGCTACCACCTGGGTTGTAGGCCGGACCGCCGCCGGCAGAAACCGTGCCGAAGCGCACCGGGTAAGCAGTGGGGAATTGCTGGAATTCCTGGTCCGCCAAGGAGTTATCCAACACGGACTTCCAGATCTTCGTCGGTGCGCCAGCGCCGTACATGATGCCGCCATACTGGTCGAAAATGGCAGAGGTGTTATCGGCCGTACCTACCCACACGGCGGTGGCAAGCTGCGGGGTGGCACCGACCATCCATGCATCCTTATTGGTTCCCGAATCACCGAGCTGGGTCGTACCGGTCTTAGATGCCGAAGCACGTCCGCCCGCCAGCGAGCCGTTGGACCATGCTGCCACTGGCCCCATGGCCTCAAGGACGTTATTGGCCACATTGGCGGAAACGCGGCGCTCGCCCTCACCGTCTGGGTGTTCATACAGAACTTCCCCTGCGGCATTTTCTACGCGCTGCACAAAGTGCGGGTTGTGCCAGACACCCTGGTTCGCAAGAGTAGACATCGCGGTTGCCATGTCCAGCGGACGGGACTGGTACTGGCCCAAGACCACACCTTCGAAAGGCTGCTTGCCGTTTTCAGTCAGCGTCTTTTCGATGCCCGGCAGCGAGCGGGCAACGCCCAAAGCGTGGGCCATATCCGCGGTGTCCTGGGTGCCGTTCTTCAGATCGCTCTGCAGGCGCAAATAAGAGGTGTTCAGGGACTGCTTGGTGGCCTCGCGCAGGTCGCATACGCCACAGCCGCCGCCCACGTTGGTGACCAGATCGGAGCCCGGCAGCTGGTACGGCGCCGAGGAGTAGTTGGTATCCAAGCTAATGCCCTGCTGCAGTGCAGCGGCAAGCGCCATAATTTTGAAGGTTGAACCGGTCTGCAACGGGGAGTTGGCGTAATCCCAACCGTTGGAATCATGCCCGCCAAAGTAGCCGCGCACCGCACCCGTCTTCGGGTCAATGGTCACAGAAGCTGCGCGGGCATCCTCTTGTAGCGGCGCCAGCTGGTCATCGACTGCCTGTACCGTATTGTTTTGCACGTTCATATCGATGGTGGTGGTAATGCGCAGGCCGCCGGTAGAGACCTGATTTTCCGTAATTCCCACCTCTTCAAGCTCGCGGATGACCTGGTCCTTAATGTGGCCATTGGCACCCGGGGCTTCCGTATATGCCGAATACTCAGCGGGGTCGCGGGTCTCCGGGAAGACCATTCCATCGCGCTCTTCCTTGCTGAGATCGCCCATGTCCACGAGGCCGTCAAGAACGTAGTTCCACCGGTTTTCGGAACCTTCCTGGTTCACGCGCGGGTCCAGGCCAGAAGGCGACTGGATCAGGCCGGCGAGCATGGCGCCTTCCTCAGGGGTGAGGTCCTTGGCATCCTTATCAAAATAAGCATTAGATGCAGCCTGAATGCCGTAGGCATTGCGGCCGAAGTAGACCGTATTCAGGTAGGCGTTAAGGATGTCTTCTTTTTCCCACTCATTGGTCATCTTGATGGAGTAGATGAGCTCGCGCGCTTTGCGCACGTAGGAGTATTCGTTGCCCACCAGGGTATTTTTCACGTACTGCTGGGTAATCGTGGAACCACCACCGGCGGTGTCATTGCCGGTCACCTTACCCAGTACCGCGCGGCCCAAACCGGTGAAGGAAAAGCCGGAGTTTTCCCAGAAATCGCGGTCCTCAGCGGCGAGCACGGAGTCCTGGACAAAGACGGGTACTTCATCCAAGGTCACGTGCGTGCGGTTGCCTTCCGGCGGTACCAAACGCGCCAGCTGGGTATCGTTATCGGAGGCATAGATGGTAGAGACCTGGTTATTGGCCAGCTCTTTGGGCTCCGGAACGGTGTATTGCGAATAGGCATAGCCAAAAAGGCCTGCAGGCAGTGCCACAAAAACCACTAGGAGAGCCACAACGACCCACGGCCAAATGCGGCGCTTTTTGGGTTCTTCGCCTTCTTTACGGCGGTCCACCTTAGTGGACTCGCCAGTAGATTCCTTCTCGGTCACTGATTCGTGTCCTCATTCATCCCTGGTAACAAACTAAATAATTGCAGCTTACTGCCTAAGGCGGTGCGTCGAAAACTAACACGCGTTAAAAGCCGTTGCAGAACGCAACAAATGATTCCACCGGCAGTGTCTGCAGACCTCCACCTCATGCACGGTAAATTCCAGGCCTTCACCAACAAATTCCGCTATTTCTTGCTCGCTGCGGGCGCTCCCGGCGCGCCGGCCTAGGCTCTCGCCGTACACCCACCGGGTCAGGCGCAGGTTCTCCCCGCAGACCGGGCAGGGTTTATCCATGGTGCGGCCGTGGTGCTCGGCGGCGGCCCGGAGGAGGAAGTCCGCATCGCACACCTCATCGCGCCCCAAGCGCCCGGCGCGGTATTCGCGGACGTGTTGGGTGCGCTCCCATTCGTGAGAAACCTCGTGCTTAAAGGCAACGGAATTCACCCGCATTATCTTAATTTCCTCTTCTTGATCGATCCATATGCCGTCGTGCTACCACCAGGCATAATTTCTGGCCTAACGTTGCGCAGGCACCACACAGCAACGAATTTATAAAGGAGCATAGTGTGTCTGACAAAGTAAAGGTCGCCATCGTCGGCGTCGGCAACTGCGCCACGTCCCTTATTCAGGGCGTGGAGTTTTATCGCAACGCCGCAGCAGAGGAAAATATTCCTGGCCTGATGCACACGCAGTTCGGGCCCTACCACGTCGGCGATATTGAGTTCGTCGCGGCCTTCGACGTCGATGGAGACAAGGTGGGCAAGGATCTTGCGGAGGCTACCCGCAGCTCCCGCAACTGCACCATCACCATCGCAGACGTCCCAGACCTCGGGGTCACCGTTAAGCGTGGCCCCACCATGGATGGCCTGGGCCGTTACTACCAGGAATCCATTACGGAATCGGATGAAGCTCCTGCCGATGTCGCAGCTGCCCTCCGCGAAGCGGGTGCCGAGGTTGTTGTTTCTTACCTGCCGGTTGGTTCCGAAGAGGCGGATAAGTTCTACGCTCAGGCCGCTATCGATGCCGGTTGCGCATTCGTCAACGCCCTGCCGGTCTTCATTGCTTCTGACCCAGAGTGGGCCAAGAAGTTTGAGGACGCCGGTCTGCCCATCGTGGGCGATGACATCAAGTCCCAGGTTGGCGCAACCATTACCCACCGCGTTATGGCGAAGCTTTTTGAAGACCGCGGCGTACGCCTGGACCGCACGATGCAGCTCAACGTGGGCGGCAACATGGACTTCAAGAACATGCTGGAGCGCGAGCGCCTTGAGTCTAAGAAGATTTCCAAGACCCAGTCCGTGACCTCCAACGTGCACAACTCCCCTATCGCTGGCAAGCGCGCAGACCGCAATGTCCACATCGGCCCATCGGACTATGTGGAATGGCTGGATGACCGCAAGTGGGCTTATGTCCGCTTGGAGGGTTCCGCATTCGGCGAGGTTCCGTTGAACTTGGAGTACAAGCTCGAGGTCTGGGACTCCCCTAACTCCGCCGGCATTATTATCGATGCCGTCCGCGCCGCCAAGATCGCCTTGGACCGCAAGGTTGCCGGTCCAGTACTTTCCGCTTCCTCCTACCTGATGAAGTCCCCTCCAGTACAGAAGGCTGACGATGTCGCGCGCAACGAGCTGGAAGATTTTATTAAGGGAAGCTAATTTTTTCGTCGCGATACTACCGCTAGGCGGTAGTGCACGATAGAATTTAGTTCTATGACGCAACATCATGATGAGACGGCCCCAACGAAGTCCCCGTCCGAATACGAGGACGCGGTAGAGGTAGCGCGGGATATCCAACCGGCGCTCAATAAGTTAATCCTTATTTTCCAGCGCACCGCAGAGGGTTCATCGTTGACTACCTCGCAGGTCTCCATCATGAACCAGTTGCGCTTGCGTGGGCCGTCCCGTGTATCCACCATCGCCCAGGCGGAGCTTATCCGCATGCCCACCGCGTCCAACGCGCTCTACCAACTAGAGCGCCGTGGGTTCGTGGAACGCCACCGCGATGAGGAAGATCGCCGCGGCGTGCTGGTCGCGCTCACCCAGCTGGGCGAGTCCGAATTGTCCATAGTTTCCGGGCAACGCGCCGCGGCCCTTGCAGAGATTATGCGGTGGCTCGAGCCCGAGGACTTGGCCACCGCGCGCGAGATGGGTGCGGTCATTTCCAAGCTTGCGGATGTATACCGCCCCACCATGGATAGCGAGTAGCAGGCTTGCGGCCGCATGCAATTTTAGTTTTGCGGCCACAACAGACGATAATGAGCCTTAGTACTCATTAACCTTTCGCATACATATTCATTCTATGGGCAAAAAATCTAAACAACCGCTGCTGCCGACCCTGCACAAGGGCTCGGCCGAAGAGCCGTTGCGCATCCTCATTTCTTGGAGTCCTTCCTCTTCCGGTACGGAACCCCTCGACTTCGCCGCATGGCTATCGCGCACCGCGGTGATAGAGGTACGCGTTATTTCCACGGTTTTCCAGCCTTGGACCACGACGTCTTTGTCCAAGCTGGGCGGGAAATACAAGAAGTGGTTTAAAGAGCAGAAGCAGGCGTGCGCTTCTGCCACCGCCGCAGCCCTGACGGAGGCAGGTATCCCGGAAAAGTACTGGGATGATACGCCCTCCGTGCTTGTCGATGGCCCCTCTCGCCCCCAGCTCCTTACTGAGATGGCCCAGGATTTTCAGGCCGATATCATCCTGCTAGGCCCCAACCAGGCCGCGCCCAAGGGCCGCTTTTCCCCGGCTCAACTGCGGATACCCTCCTGCACTACTCGCCGCAATCCTTAGGGCTTATCCCGCGCAAGGCCAAATTATCGAAACACGGTGTGACCCGCTTTAATTTTGTCATTACAGAGCGCGGTGACCGTGCTGATAGGGAATTATTGGGCGCAGCCGCGCTGGCGGATCGCTGGGATCTGCCCCTGCGCATCTTGGCTTTCTCAGCGAATGACCTGCTGAATTCCCCGTCGAAGGATAAAAGCGATATTGCGCTCAAGCTCACCGCGGAGTGGCACGAGGATTCATTGGCCATGCTCGACCGGGCTCGCGACCACATCCAAGATTCCTTCCCCGAGCTCGAGGTCTCCTCCGAGATCGGCTCCGGGGCCGGGTGGTCCGGTGCGGTTGATTCGCTTAAGTGGAAAAAGGGCGATCTAATGTTGATGGCCTCTGCCCCACAAGGTCCCATCGCGCGGGTCTTTTTGGGCTCTACCGCAACCGAGTTGCTCCCTCATATTCGCGTACCGGTACTCATTCACCCCGCGACCGACTAGGCTTTAATGTATGAGCTCGCGCCCAGAGCACCCCGAAAACGATCTGACGACCGACGCCGATTATGCCAACCTGCGTCGGCCTGAGCCGCAAAGCTTCGATGATTTGGCAGACGAGCCCGATCCCGTCGAGGTAGCCGCCGCCAACCGGCGCTCCACGCGGCAAGCCATCTGGTACATGGTGTCCGTGCTGGTCATCTCCGCGCTGTACAGCTTCGGCGTCGCGCTCTTTTCGCGCCTTAGCGGCGGCCCACTGTGCGAGGATGGCACCGCAAGCTGGCTGTGTACCGAGGGCCAAAGAAACTTCTTTGCCATTTCCACCATGATCATCCCACTGCTGGGCATGATTGGCTGCGCGATCATTATGGTGCGCAAGCTGCGCCGCTACCTGCGCTGGCGCAGCTGGATGGCGATCTTTTGGGTGGTGGCCTTCAACTTCATGATCTGGGCCATTAGCGATATTCAGCTGCTATTGGTGCGCTAACCCCGCACCTAGCTGTCCAAGCTAGCTGGCAAGGCGAAGGGCCACTTCCTCACAATCCGGCCTCCCGCAATGCTGGGTTTCCACATTTTGGATGCAGTCATCACAGATGAGCACCTGCTGGCGGCACGTGTCTTCATTAATGCAGTTGTGAAAGGTATTAGTTCCCTTGCCACAGTGCACGCAGTGGCCCAATTGGATAAAGCCTGGATCCTCTAGTCCTTGGCCAAATTCCTGGTGCATGCGCTTGTCAAAGACGTACATGGAGCCTTCCCACAGCCCATCATTGCCGTACTTTTCGCCATAGCGCACGATGCCGCCATCGATTTGGTAGATCTCGTTGAAGCCACGGTTCTTCATTAGAGAGGAAAGGACCTCGCACCGGATGCCGCCGGTGCAATAGGAGACGACAGGCTTGTCCTTCATCCAGTCATATTTGCCGGATTCCAGTTCCTCGATGAAGTCATGTGTGGTGCGCACATCCGGCACGACGGCATTTTTGAACTTACCAATCTCTGCTTCCATGGCATTGCGGCCATCGAAGAAGACCACCTCATCGCCGCGCTCTTCTACCAGCTTGTTGACCTCTTCCGGCTTGAGGTGCGTGCCGCCGCCGACGACGCCGTTTTCATCTACCTTCAGCTCGCCCGGCGCGCCAAAGGCCACGATTTCATCGCGCACCTTGACCGATAGGCGCGGGAAATCCTCGGCTCCGCCATCGGACCACTTGAACTGCATGCGCTTAAAGCCCGGGTATTCACGGGTTTGGCGCACGTAGCGCTTGCAGGCATCCATGTCGCCGCCAACGGTGCCATTGATACCGTGCTCCGAAATGAGGATGCGACCCTTCAAGCCCAAGGACTCGCACAGGGTGCGCTGCCACAGCATGACGGCGGTCGGATCCTCGATGGGGGTAAAGCAGTAATACAGGAGAACTTTGCCGATAGTCACGCCCATAATCTTAGGCCCGCTACCGGAAAGATCCCCAATTCCTTAGCGTTTCTGGTAGAGCGCTTTCTTGCGGGCGAAGGCCGGATCCGAGGTCACGAGCACGCCAAGGTTGCGGAAGATTCCCTCATCCACCGAGCCCAGGATGGTGGTGGTGTGGACGTCGCAGCCGGCGAGTTCCTTGATCTGCTCCAGCGCCTTGCGCGCATCCTCGTCCTTCGCGGCGGATACGGATAGCGCGATGAGCACCTCATCGGTGTGCAAGCGGGGGTTGGAAGATCCCAGGTGCTTCGTCTTCAGCGTTTGGATTGGCTCTATCGACTCCGGCGAGAGCAGGTGCGTTTCGTCATCGATGCCGGCTAAATACTTGAGGGCATTGAGTAGCATCGCCGCGGAGCACCCCAGCAGCGGGGAGGTGCGGCCGGTGATGATGGTGCCATCGTGAAGCTGCATCGCGGAGGCGGGGCCATCGGTTTCCTCCGCGCGCTTGCGGGCCGGGCCAACCACTGGGCGGTCATCGACTTTGATGCCGGCCTTTGCCATGACGACGGCGGCGCGCTCGGACTGCTCATCGCCCAGCCCGGCGCGGGCTTCTTCTACCTTGGCCTTGAAATAGCGGCGGATGATTTCCTGCTGCGCGGCGGCGCGGCAGACCGCATCATCGGTAATGCAGTAGCCGGCCATATTCACGCCCATGTCCGTGGGCGATTCATACGGGGTGGTACCAGTGAGCTTTTCCAGCAGGGTCCGCAACAGCGGGAAGGCTTCGACATCGCGGTTGTAGTTCACCGTGGATTCGCCGTGGGCGCTCAAGTGGAAGTGGTCAATAATATTGGAATCGTTCAAGTCCACGGTGGCGGCCTCATAGGCGAGGTTGACCGGGTGCTCGAGGGGAAGATTCCAGATGGGGAAGGTCTCAAACTTGGCATAACCAGCGTTATTGCCGCGCTGGTGCTCGTGGTAGACCTGCGATAGTGCGGTGGCGAGCTTGCCGGAACCAGGACCTGGGGCGGTCACAACGACCAAATCCCGGGAGGTTTCGGCAAATTCGTTCTTACCAAAACCATCCTCAGAGACAATGAGGTCAGTATTCGTGGGATAACCAGGGATAACGCGGTGACGGGCGACCTTGAGGCCGAGGCGCTCAAGCTTTTCGATGAACGCCTCTGCCTGCGTATTTCCGTCTTCCACCTGGGTCATGACGATGTTTTCAACCAAGAAGCCGCGGCTGCGGAATACGTCCACTAGGCGCAGGAGGTCGTCTTCATACAGGATGTCTAAATCGGCGCGTACCTTGTGGCGGGCAATGTCTTTGGCATTGATGCACGGGAGGATTTCAATGTCCTCTTTAATGCGCTCCAGCATGGCGATCTTGTTATCCGGGGTAAAGCCCGGCAGCACGCGGGAGGCATGCATATCATCGAAAAGCTTGCCGCCCATTTCCAGATAGAGCTTTCCACCGATTTCTTCGCGGCGGGCCTGGATGTGCTTTGACTGCAGCTCTATGTATTTTTCACGGTCAAAACCGATTTCATGCGTCATGATTTATCGACCCTTCAATAGAAATAAAATCAATCCGCGCTTTGAGTTTACTCTTTTTCATTCCCCGGCGCCACGCGCCCTAGTTGGGGGCGACCAACTATTTCACTACACTGAAGTTATGCCTGAAGGTCACGTGATCCACCGCCTAGCCCACACTCTCAACGCGGACTATCGCGGGATGCCGCTCAACCTGACCAGCCCGCAAGGCCGCTTCGCCGCTGAGGCGGCCATTCTGGACGGTACAGAAATCGACCACGCAGAGGCCTTTGGCAAGCACCTCTTCGTGCACTTCACCGCCGCGGACCCGGAGCATATCCTCTATATTCACCTGGGGCTCATCGGCAAGCTCAGCTTCGAACCGCGCGAGGAAACCCGCGGTCAGATCCGCATACGCATAGACAATGGGACGCAGGCCGCACAGCTGCGCGGGCCCCAATTTTGTCTGCTGCTTACGGAGGAGGACTACCAGGCCCGGCTGACCAAGGTAGGACAGGATCCGCTCCGCGCCGATGCCGACCCCGAAGCCCTGTGGGCCAAGGTGCACAAATCCCGCCGCAGCATAGGCTCCCTCATGATGGACCAGCACCTGTATGCCGGTGTGGGCAATATCTACCGCGCGGAAGCCCTCTTTCGCGCCGGCCTCTCCCCTTTCACTCCTGGCAAGGATGTTTCCCGTGAAACATTCTTCGCCATCTGGAAAGACCTGGTAGAGCTCATGAATTACGGCGTGGAGCACGGCCGCATCGATACCGTGCGCGCCGAGCACTCCCCGGAGGCCATGGGTCGCGAGCCGCGCAAGGATGATCACGGCGGCGAAGTCTACGTCTACCGGCGCGCGGGCCTGCCCTGCTACGTCTGCGGCACGCCGATTGCAGAGCAGGTAATGGAGGGTAGAAACCTCTTCTGGTGCCCCACCTGCCAATCCGCTGCTTAAGGCCTATAGTGGCGGGCATGCGACCTGCCTATAGTGTATCCGCCGTTCGTTCCGCCGAGTCCGCGCTCCTCGCGCAGCAGAGCCACGATGATGAGCTCATGCGCCTGGCCGCGCGGGGCATTGCCGCCACGGCGAAATCCATGCTGACAGGCCCAGCGCCTCGCCACATCACCATCCTGGCCGGGCCTGGCGGCAATGGCGGCGATGGCCTTTATGCAGGCGCTTTCCTCGCCGAGGAGGGCTATGGCGTCGAAGTAATCCTCGTCGCCGGTTCCGCGCACGACCCAGCGTTTCAGGCCCTTAAGGCCGCCGGAGGAACCATTACTGAGCAACCGCGCGCGGAGGCCACAGGGCTGCTTATTGATGCCGTCGCTGGACTCAACTCCACCCGCGGGCTTAGCGGTGCGGGCCTTGCCGCGTACCGCGCGGCCAAGCAGCACGATATCCCGGTGCTTTCGGTGGATATCCCCTCTGGCATCAATGCCGATACGGGCGTGGCCGCGGAGAACGCCGTCGAGGCAACGATTACCGTGAGCTTCGGTTGGGCGCGCGCCGGCCATATCTTCGCCCCGGAATGCGGCACGGTGGTCCTGTGCGATCTGCACCTGCCCAACGCGCCGCGGTCCTTCGCGGAGGAACTAACGGCTACCGCAGAGCCAGCGGGCTATATCGCCAACGAGCCCACCATCGATCTCCCCTTCCAGTGGCCCGCGGAGCCCGTGCTTGCCGATGTCCACTTGGGCCACGTCACCGCGCCCAAGCCCGTGGGCTGCACAGGGCCCATCGTGGACCCCACTCCCCACGCTTCAAGCACGAAATACACCGGCGGGGTCACCGCTATCTGTGCTGGCAGCAGCGCGTATCCCGGCGCGGGCATCCTGGCGGCTACCGGCGCGGGGCGCGCCACGCCGTCCATGGTGCGGGTGATAGATAACGATGCCGTGGTCCCCCACTTGCCCGAGGTGGTTCCTCACCCGAGCGCCGAGGACAAGGTACATGCCCAGGCGTGGGTAGTAGGCCCTGGCCGCGGCACCGATGAAGCAGCGGCGCGCGAGCTCCGCACCGTCTTAGATCGCGAGCTGCCCACCATCCTGGATGCCGATGCCCTGACGCTGCTCGCCCAGAGCGCTGAGCTGCGCGATCGTGTCCGCACCCACCCGCGGGTCATCCTTACCCCGCACGCCGGCGAGTTCCGCCGCCTGTACGAGGCCGCCCTCGGCCGCGAGCTCGATCTCAGCGAGGGCGTGGGCCCGCGCCAGCGCGAGCTGGCCGAGGACTTGGACTGTTTTATCCTGCACAAGGGCCGGATCACCACGGTGACCGCGCCCGGCCAGGCCATCTATGGGATGAATGCCGGTCACTCTTATGCGGCCACCGCAGGCTCCGGAGACGTATTATCCGGCATCCTCGGCGCCACCATTGCGCAGGTAAACCACGCGAAGGCCGATGCCGAGTACATCATCATGGAGATCCTCCACGCCGCCGCCCTACACCAGCACGCCGCAGCCATTGCGGCACATACCCCCGATGGTTTTGGCATTTGTTCCGCTTCCCAGATTGCCGCGGCGATGCCCCAGTCCATCGCCCGCCTGCTAGTTATGCACCGTTAACGTCCTGCTTGCTCACGCGGCCGTCTTTGACCTCGACCACGTGGTCGGCGAAGGTGAGCAAGGAACGATCGTGGGTGACCAGCACGGTGGCGGTGTGCAGCTCCTGGGTAATATCGCGCAGCAGGCGGATGATTTCCTGCGAAAGGTGGGAGTCGAGGGCGGAGGTGGGTTCATCGGCAAGCAGCAGGTTCGGCTCATCCATCAAGGCGCGCGCGATATTGACGCGCTGGCCCTGGCCGCCGGAAAGCTGGCCGATGCGGCGATTGCCCATGCCCTTAAGGCCAACGAATTCTAGCAGCTCATCGGCGCGATCCTTGCGCAGCTTGCGCCCGGCCATGTGGTCCATGATGAGCAGCTGATCGCGCACCTTGAGCGAGGACAGCAGGTTGGACTGCTGGAAGATGATGGAGTTCGTGCCGTCGACCTCGACGGTGCCGGAGTCCGGCGTGATGAGCCCGGCGCCGACGGAGAGCAGCGTGGACTTACCGGAACCGGACTCGCCCACGATGGCGGTGAGGGTATCGGAGTCGGCGCTAAAGGTGGCATTATCAAGCGCCGTGGTCGTCGTCGTACCGTCCTGGAAGGTGACGGTGGCGTTGCGAATATCAAGAATGGTGGACATTTTAGGCATTTCCTCCCAATGCATCGAGGGGGTTGGCTTTGGCTACGCGGCGGGTGGAGACTAGGGCACCGGCCATGCCCAGGATCCAGATGCCGACCGCGGGAACGATGATGGTGCGCACGGTTACGTCGAAGGGGACGGTGCCAGAGGCCAACAGGCCCAGTAGCCAGCCGACGAATGCGCCGAGGATGGTGCCGGCCGCCAAAATCAGCGCGGCTTGGGCCAGGGCATCGCGCAGCAGGTAGCGCACCGAGGCGCCTAAGGCGCGAAGGATGGAGAGATCGCGGGTGCGCTGCAGGGTCCACACCGTCAGGAAGGCGACGGTGACCAGGGCGGAGATGCCGTAGAGGAAGCCCTGCATGGTCAGCAGCGAACCGCGCTCGGACTGGTAAGCGGGCAGGCCGGAGAAGGAATCAGACATCTCGACCGAACCGGGTACCTCTTCGGAGTGCAGGGCAACCGTGCCGACTACCCCCTCTGGGGCATGGCTTACCTTTTGCCAGGTCTGGGTAGATACCCACACCACAGGCGAGTGGGAGAACTGCGTTTCGGCAACGGTGCCCTCTACGGAAAGGTCTACTCCGCCGATATTCACGGTGCCGGAGGCATCAATCGTGTCAGACAGGACGGCGCCATCTTCCGGAATGGTGGCGTTAGTATTGGGGATGGTCGTACCGGCCGGAAGGCCCATCACGCCTACCGCGCCCTCGCCCTCCAGCTTGGTTTGCGCGGTGCCCAAGGCAATCGCATCCCCGGAAAGATCCTTTTCATGGATCTCGGACTCGTTATAGGCGGGCTCTTCGGTAGAAAAGCTGACGTAGGGGTGATCTTGCGCCACGGCCTCAAGCGCCGAGGTATTTTGCTTGGACAGGCCCTCCGTCAGGCCGGAGAGCATAACCAAAAGCAGGGTAATAAGCGCTACGGTGCCGCCGATGAGCCCGAAGCGGCCGCGCGCAGCGGTGATTTCACGAATAGCTAAGAACATACTTCTATAGTCCCTTTGTGCAGGTCAGAAGTAATCGACGGCCTAGTTGAACCTCCAGTCAACCAACTGGTTGATCCCTCATCCACCCTCCGGCAGATACTGTAGGAAATTGTGTTTTCTGGACAGAAATTATGGCTCTGGGGCCTACACGCCATGTTCGCGTTTCTGCTGCTTTTCGGCGTGGCCCGCGCCTATATCGATGACCGCTTGGACGCCCGCGCCATCCTTTTGGCCATCGGCCTAGCCGCGGTGTACGCGGCCGAGCGCTGGCTTCCCACCTGGCTCTGGCTCACTGGGCTGTGCCTGCTCTGGTTGGGGCTGATGGTCCACGCGCAGGATTTCATGTGGCTCGAGTTCCCGCTCATCTTCGTCTTCCTGCGCGCCTTGCCCAAGTGGCCAGGCCTTATCTCCATCACGGTGCTGTGGGCGGCGGCCGCCTTCATCCCCGCGTGGCTGCATCCGGATGGCTGGTCCATCGCCGCGGCCATGGGCCCGCTTATCGGCACGACCTTTGCAGCGGGCGTGTTTTATATCCAGCGCCGCTTGCAGGCGGAGGCGGCGCATCACAGGGACATCGCCAAGCAGCTGCAGGAAACCCAGGCGGAGCTTGCAGCCAGCGAGCACCAGGCCGGGCGCCTAGAAGAGCGCGAGCGCCTCTCCCGGGATATCCATGACACCGTGGCCCAAGGGTTGAGCTCCATCCTGTTGCTATCCCGCGCCGCCCGCACGACCGATGATCTAGAGACCAAGGACGAGCAGCTCGCCGTCATCGAGGACACCGCTGGTGAGAACTTGGCCGAGGCCCGTCGCTTCGTCCGCGAGCTCGCCGGTCCCGATGAGCGCCTAGAAACCCAGCTGGATTCCATCCTGTCGCAGATGCGCCGACGCGCGGAGGCTTTGGGCGAGGACACCACCTTCGACCTCGTCGTTTCCGGTAGCGGCAGCGTTCCCAGCGATATCAAGCAAGTGGTCGTGCGCGCCGCGCAGGAGGGCCTTAATAACGTGATCAAGCACGCGCACGCCTCCCGCGCGGTGGTCACCCTGGGCCTTTTTGAGGATGCAGTCACCCTGGACGTCGTGGATAATGGGCACGGTGTAGTTGAGCCCCCGCGCCACGGCGGCGATAGCGGCTTTGGCTTGCAAGGATTGTCCCAGCGCGTGGAGAGCGTCGGTGGCTCCCTGAGCCTCGAATCCGGCGATGGCACCGCCCTTGCCATTAGAATCCCCCTCAAGGAGCAGCCCCATGGTTAATGTCATGCTTATCGATGACCACCCCGTCGTCCGCGCCGGGCTGCGCGCGATACTCAATACGTTTGCCGATGTCCGGGTGGTCATGGAAGGCGATAATGGCGCGGACGTGGACAAGCTCTGTGCCGATGACGCCCCCGAGGTCGACGTCGTGGTCTGCGATATCCAGATGCCGGGCGTCGATGGCATCACCGCCACCAAAAAGCTGACCGAGGCCGGCGGCCCACCCGTGCTCATCCTCACCACCTATGACACCCAGGCCGATATCCTGGCCGCAGTTGAGGCCGGCGCGATGGGATACCTGCTCAAGGATTCACCCGAGGAAGAGCTGCACGAAGCGGTGCTCAATACCGCCGCGCGCCGGCGCACCCTCGCCCCAGAGGTGGTCAACCTCCTGGCGCAGCGCGTGGGCCAGCCCGAGCAGTCCCTGTCCACGCGCGAGCTGGAGATCCTCCGCGCCCTCGCGACCGGCTCTTCCAATAAGGAACTAGCCAACCAACTCTTTATTTCTGAGGCCACCGTGAAGACGCACCTCATTCACATCTATCAGAAGCTGGGCGTGGACACCCGCACGGCCGCGGTGACCGTAGCCCGCGAAAGAAAGCTCATTTAATGCTCGATTGCATCGTTATCGGCGGCGGGCAAGCCGGCCTGGCCACCAGCTATTACCTGCGCAAGAAGGGGCTCGACTTCCAGATCCTCGATGCCGAGCCCTCCCCCGGCGCGGCCTGGCGCCACGCGTGGCCGTCGCTCACGCTATTTAGCAATAGCGCCTCCTCCAACCTGCCCGGCTGGCCGATGCCCCACCACGAGGGTTTCCCGCCCGCCAGCCACGTCATCGATTACTTCGCCCGCTACGAGCAGCGCTATGACCTTCCCGTACGCCGGCCGGTGTGGGTCCAGGAAGTCACCCACGATGGCGAGAACTTTCATGTCACCACCGATGACGAACACCTCACCGCGCGCACGGTGGTGGCAGCCACGGGCACGTGGTCCTCGCCGTTTATCCCCTACTACCCCGGTTCCTTTGCCGGGCGGCAATGGCACTCGGCGGTCTACCCCGGCCCCGATCCCTTCCGCGGTGAGTCCGTCGCCGTTGTTGGGGCGGGCAATTCCGGGGCGCAGATTGCCGCAGAGCTCGTGCTCTCCGGCGTAGAGGCCACTTGGTTTACGGCAAATCCGCCGCGGTGGATGCCCGATGACGTTGACGGCCGCGTGCTTTTCCAGCGCAACCGCGCCCGCCTCAACGCCATGATGCGGGGCGAGCCCGATCCCGGCGCGGATACCAACTTGGGCGATATTGTCGTCGTTCCTCCCGTCAAACGCGCCCGCGATGAGGGCTTGCTCGAGGCCTCCCCCATGTTCTCTAACCTCGATGAGGTGAAGGCAGATCACCTCATCTGGTGCACCGGGTTCCGCCCGGCGCTGGGGCCTTTCCGCGCGCTTCTCGATGGCCGCACCCCCACCGTCGAAGGCCTGTTCCTCGTCGGCTACGGAACCTGGACCGGCCCCGGTTCCGCAACCATTACCGGGGTGAGCCCCTTTGCCAAGCAGACCGCGGGGGACATCGCCAAGCTCTGCTCCCCCGACCTTTAGCCGCCCAAAAATGGTTGCATCACAATTCACGTATCATGGTGAGCATGAGCACGCTACTTGTTACCCGTAACGAAGACAAATCCGTCACCACCTCTTTTGAGGAAGGGGAATTCCTCGGCGAGGGTGACCTGACCGTTGACGTCTCTTATTCCTCGCTGAACTACAAGGACGCGATGGCGATTACCGGCGATCCCGGCGTCGTCCGCACCAACCCGCTGGTGCCCGGTATCGACGTGGTCGGCACTGTATCCGAGTCCAACGTGCAGCGCCTGCCGGTGGGCACCCTCGTTGCCTCCTTCGGCGATGGCCTTGGCGAATTCCGCCACGGCGGCTACACCCCAAAGCAGCGCGTCAATTCTCGCGCCACCGTTGCCCTGCCAGCAGATTTCACCGCGGAACAGGCCGCTGCCGTCGGTACCGCCGGTTACACCGCGGCGCTGTGCGTTAACTCGCTGCGCGGGCTTCCCGAGGGCCCCGTCCTCGTCACCGGCGCCACCGGCGGCGTCGGCTCCATCGCCGTCAACCTTCTGCGCAATGCCGGCTACGAGGTCCACGCCATGACCGGCCGCCCCGACGATTACGCCAACTACCTCCACGAGCTCGGCGCGCACGAGATCATCGATCGCGCCGAATTCACCGAACCGGGCAAGCCCCTGCAAAAGGCCATCTACGCCGGCGCCGTGGATACCTCCGGCTCCCAGGAGCTGGCAAACGTCTTGGCCCGTACCAAGTGGGGCGGCACCGTTGCCGCTACCGGTATGGCAAGCGGCCCTGACCTGCCCGCCACCGTGATGCCCTTCATCCTGCGCAACGTGCACCTGGCTGGCGTGAACTCCGTCGATGCCCCACTGCACTATCGCCAGAATGCTTGGCAGCTCCTCGCCCGCACCTTGGACTTGTCCATCTTGGAGTCCTTGACCAATACCCTTCCACTGGAAGATGCGGTGGAGGAAGCACAATCGCTCATCAACGGCAGCCACCACGGCCGCACGGTGCTGAAGATTTCCTAAGGCCTAAGCCCTTTAGGGCCTACAGCCACAAAGGCACCCCGTCACTCCTGGCGGGGTGCCTTTTCTGTGCGCCGGGGCTCTTGGATCCTAGGCATCGCCCGCCAAGTGCCGCGTAATCTTCCTCGAGATGGATCCCAGCAGCCGCAGCTCCTCTTCCGTCAGGACAGAAACCACCTTTTCATCTACTTTAGCGGTATGACTGCCCAAGGCTGCGGTGAATGCTTCCTCACCTATTTTCGTCACTGTGACTTCAATAGCCCGGGGTCTTAGCTCCTCCGCGTGCCGCCTTGAAACCAAATCGCGCCGCTCCATCCGGACAAGCTGTCGGTGTAGCCGCGATTTCTCCCACCCAAGTTCCGCAGTCAGCTCATGCGGGCGGGTGCTCTGCCCACGGCGGCGCTGCAGAACGGCCAGCACCGCATAGTCAGCCTCACTCACATTCGCGGCTGCGTGCAGTGCGTTGGCCAACTCCCTATGCAGCTCGCGCTGCATCGCTACAAAGTCCGCCCACGCCGCACTTTCTTCTGGGCGCACAGTTTCCCCCTTTGGCTTTGACTTAAATAGCATTATATACTGCGCAGTTGATTACTCAACCGAGAATTGAGTAGAGCGGTTGATCCATCAACCCCCACCATTTATTAGGGCGTGGGATTTGGACTTCCAATCATTCATAATGGCCATATTTTTGCCAATTTAAACCCATATACTTTGCTTTTCATAATCTATTTATTGGTCCTGACGTTTGCTGGATACTATCTATCATTAGGACTTAATAAGTATCTATCGGCCGGATTTCGAGCCGGCTGCGACCCCCGTCGGGTAGGCGGCTGTCTATGATGGCGGACATGGATAAACTTTTTAGCGCCTGCGGATTCGACTTCCTGGACACGGAGGAACTCATCGCGGAGCTTCCCACGGAGCGGACCCTGTGGGACGCACCGGCTTTTGATCAAGTGCTCTACTATGCGGACCCCTCCGGGATTGCCGTCACGGCGATGGAGTACGAGGGGGAGTGGACCGTCTTGCCGTCATTCCGAGGCGGGGAAGACGTGGAGGCAACGCTATATCGCGCCATGCCATTTATTGGCATCCTGGAAATGGAGGATCTCCGGTGGGCGGTGCTTAGCGATGCCCCCTTCACGCTTCCCACCGGCAACCCCGTGGGCGGTGAAAATCTGCGCGGCCGGGTGCGACCCGCAGTCGTTGCGTTGGACTATGAATTAACGGAACCGGCGGAGTTCTCGCTGCAATCCCCAGCGACGGAACGGTTCTATCAAAACTACAAGCCCAGCCTGCTCAACCCGCAGGTCGAGCTAGCTGGCACCGTGAATAATGTCGAGAAAAAGACCAATGAATTTGGGGGAGGGGAGTTCTGGGTAAGCGAAATCGACGGACTCCCGCTCATTGTTGATGCCCCAGTTGAAGCGGGACAGGGAATCCGGGCGCACGGCATCGCGCTATGCGCCACGGAGTACTGGGATTAACCGCCTCGCTGATTGGAGAAGGTAGCTCCTACTGTTGCGGAGCCGCAGGTACCAAGGCTACAAGGCGCTCGAGGTAGTCCTTTACAAACTCGATGGTGCTGGACGGCTCGATCTTTCCGTCTTCACCAATGAGCTGGGGTGAATTGCCCAAGAATACCTCGGGCTGACCGGGCATCGGCATGTCGAAGTAGGACAGTGCTAGGCGCACGTTCTTGTGGGAGGAATACCCACCCATGCGGCCCACGGAGTGGCTAATGATGCCAGCTGGCTTATTCTTCCAGGACACATCGGAATTGGGTTTGGATCCGATATCGATGGCATTTTTTAAGCACGCCGGGATGGTCCGGTTGTTTTCGCTGGTGACGAACAAAATCGCGTCCGCATCCTTAATTGCATTGCGGAAATCGGTGTACGCTTCCGGCGTGGGTTTATCCGCCACGCCAGGATCGTCGTAGTCGAAATCATAGAGCGGGAGGTCACGCAGGTCGTAGCGCTGGCACTCAACGTGCTCGGGGACCAGTTCCATGGCATGGTTGGCGATCTTTTTCGCAATGCTTTCCCGCCGCAGGCTGCCGACGAGTACAAGAAGTTTCATGATATGTGTCCTTTCGTGTGGAGACTTAGTGGTTTTAGAAATCCCAGTCGGCATCGGAGGTCTCTACAGCTTTGCCGATGATATAAGAGGACCCCGAACCCGAAAAGAAATCGTGGTTTTCATCCGAACCTGGCGTGAGTGCCGCGAGGATTTTTGGGTTGACCTGACATTCCTCGTACGGGAAGAGGTTGGGATAGCCCAAATTCATCAAGGCTTTATTGGCGTTGTAGCGCACGAACGTCGCGACATCATCCATAAGCCCGTACGGTTCATAGAGCTCGCCGGAATAGCGCATCTCCAGGTCATAGAGCTCGCGCACCAAGTCAAAGGTAAATTCCCGCATGTCCTCGCGGCGAGCTTCCGTGGCGTGATCCAATCCCCGCTGGAACTTATATCCGGAGTAGTAGCCGTGGACCGCCTTATCCCGCAGGATGAGCCTGATCATGTCTGCCGTATTGGTCAGCTTTCCGTGCACGCTAAAGTGCAGCGGAAGATAGAAGCCGGCGTAAAGCAGCAAGGAGGACAAGAGGGTCGAGGCAACCTTGCGCTTTAGTGGGTCATCGCCATAGTAATGCACCATGACACTGGTCGCGCGCTGTTGCAGCACTGGGTTATCCACGGCCCACGCATAGGATTTCTCAATCTCTTCGGTGCTGGCCAGGGTAGAAAAGATTGAGGAATAGCTCCGCGCGTGTACCGCCTGCATGAAGGCGATATTGGTATAAACGGCCTCCTCATGCTCAGTCCGGGCATCTTGAATCTGGCTGATTTCTCCCACGGTGGCCTGCACGGTATCCAGTAGCGTCAGGCCGGTAAAAACGCGAATGGTGAGATCGCGTTCGGCTGGATCCATGCGCGACCAGTCATTGCGGTCATTGGAGAGCGGGACCTTTTCCGGCAACCAGAAATTCGAGGTCAGGCGGTTCCACACCTCCAGGTCCTTGTCATCCCAGATGCGATTCCAATTCACCGGGCGTAACGGGGTGGAAGCATCGTGGCGAAAATGCGGCGGGGTTTGGGATCGCTCAATGAGCTCTTGATATTTCATCGATGTTTTCTCGTTTCTTTTTCTTAGGCGTCCTTAGACATCAGGGAATGGACGCGTGTGCGGTGGACTCGTGTGCGGTGGGGTAGAGGTGGTGTGCAAAGAAGTCCTGCAAACCCTCCCGTACGCGGGCAACATCGCGGTCAGTACCGAGCAGCTCAAAGCGGTAGAGCTCTGGCACCCCGCACTTTCGGGCGATTTGTGGCCCAGCGCAGCAAAAGGCCTCGCCAAAATTGGTATTTCCTGAGGTAATGACGCCGCGCAAGAGTGCACGGTTTTCCGGAACGTTGAGGAATTGGCGCACCTGCACCGGAATTGCCGCCTTGATATTGCCGCCGCCGTAGGTGGGGACGATGAGCACAAAAGGCTCGGTGACATAGAGCATTCCTTCACGCTTCGGACGCAGAGGGATGCGTGCCGCTGGAAACCCCAGCTTGTGGACGAAACGGTGGGTATTTTCACTGACCGAAGAAAAATACACAAGATTAGCGGCGGTATTAATGCCGCAGGGTGGCGTCGAGGCTGTAGTCATCTCGCTCCTTAGTGGCTGCGCCGAAGCGCACTTTCTGCTTCAACTACAGATCTAGCGTACTTTTAACTACGTCGCAACTAACCACTATTGACATGCGCAAATACCCCTCCCTTCAGAAGGGAAGGGGCAGGAAAGTTATATGCGCACCCACACGGCGCGGGCTGCGTGGGAGCTCAGGGAGAAAGCCGCGGCATCTTCATTCTGGGCATACTCGTTCTGGTTGCCCTCTACGCGCACGGCCATTCCGCCGGAATACGGCTGGCTGTCTTGCACGCTCACGGCAGCGCCGATGGTCAGGTTATTCTCGCTAAAAAAGCGCAGCAGATCGGCGTCCACATCACTAATGCGATCGACTATGCCCGCCTCACCGGGCTCCAGATCGCTGAGTTTGCGCAGATCCCCTGGCTCGGATGCCGGGGTCGCGGCATAGTCCGCGGGGTAGTCGCCCGCGGCGCTGGGGATAGGGTCTCCATGCGGATCGCGGCGCGGAAATCCCAGCTCAGCGTCTATGCGCTCTAGGAAGAAATCGGAGACGCAGTGCTCCAATTGCTCGGCTTCCGCGTGGACCTGGTCCCAGCGGTAGTGCAGGGATTCCACCAGGAAGGTTTCGATGAGGCGGTGCCGCCGCACCATGGCGAGGGCAAAGGCACGCCCCTCGGTACTCAGCCCGATGGCGCCATACGGCATATGGGTGACGAGGCCCTTTTTCTCGAGCCTCCGCACCGCATCAGACGCGCTGGAGAGCCGTACGCCTATGTGCTGGGCGAGCATCTTTACCGTCACGGGGTCGTCGTGCCATTCGCCCAGCTTAAACAGGGCCTTGAGGTAGTCCTGATTGGATGGCGAAAGGCCCGAGACGTCCACGCTCATTGGTTACTTAACCACCAGGTTCACCATCCGGCCGGGAACGTAGATCTTCTTCACCACGTTCTTGCCGGAGGTAAGGTCAGCCACCTTGGCATCGGCAAAAGCAGCCTCGAATACGGTGTCTTGGTCAGCATCGACCGCGACGTTGATGCGGGACTTAACCTTGCCGTTGATCTGGACTGGCACCTGAATCTCATCATCTACCAGGTATTTCTCCTCAAAAGAGGGGAGTGGCTCGTAGGTGATGGTCTCATCGTGGCCAAAGCGCTGCCACAGTTCCTCCGCAATGTGCGGGGCGATGGGGGAGACCAGCTGCGCGATGGGCTCCACCGCCGCGCGCGGAGCCTCGGTGCGGTAGGTCTTGGTCAGATAGTTGACGTACTCGATGAGCTTGGCCACGACCGTGTTCAGGCGCAGGTTCTCATAATCATCGCGCACGCCCGCGATGGTGCGGTGCAACTGCTTCAGGTCATCCTGGGTGAGCTCGGCATCGGTAGTAGCCACTTCACCGGTGTCCTCATTAATGGCCAGGCGCCACAGGCGCTGCAGGAAGCGCTGCGAACCGACAACATCCTTGGTCGCCCACGGGCGGGAGGTATCCAACGGACCCATGGACATTTCGTACACGCGCAGGGTATCGGCACCGAAGTCGCGGCAGATATCATCCGGGGCCACGGCGTTTTTCAGGGACTTGCCCATCTTGCCGTACTCCTGGTTGACCTCCTCGCCGTTGTAGTAGAACTTGCCGTCCTTTTCCTCTACCTCTGCGGCAGGGACATACACACCGCGGGAATCGGTGTAGGCGTAGGCCTGAATATAGCCCTGGTTGTACAGGCGGCGATACGGCTCCTGCGAGCTGACAAAGCCCAGGTCAAAAAGCGCCTTGTGCCAGAAGCGGGCGTAGAGCAGGTGCAACACGGCGTGCTCGACGCCGCCGACGTACAGATCTACACCGCCCGGATCGTTCGCACCGTGCTCATCTGGGCGCGGGCCGGTCCAGTAACGCTCGTTTTCGATATCGCAGAAGGCCTCGCTATTGCGGGGATCGATATAGCGCAGCTGGTACCAGGAAGAACCCGCCCACTGGGGCATAACGTTGGTATCGCGGTAGTAGGTCTGCGGGCCATCGCCCAAGTCCAGCTCTACCTCTACCCAGTCGCGGACCTTGGCCAACGGCGGCTGTGGCTCCGAGTCCTTATCTTCTGGATCGAAGGAGGCCGGCTTGTAGTCTTCCACCTCGGGCAGCTCAACCGGCAGCATCGACTCTGGCAACGGGTGGGCCATGCCATCCTTGTCATAGACGATGGGGAAGGGCTCGCCCCAGTAGCGCTGGCGAGCGAAGAGCCAGTCGCGCAGCTTGTACTGAATCTTGCCGCGACCGGAGCCGTCCTTTTCCAGCCATTCGATGGCCTGGGCGATGGCCTCCGCCTTATTCAGGCCATTGAGATCCAGGCCCCTATCGTTGGCGGAGTTCACCAATGCGCCGTCCTCGGTCCAGGCTTCTTCTTCGATATTGCCGCCGGAGACAACCTCCGTAATCGGCAGCCCAAAGGCCTGGGCAAACTCATAGTCACGCGTATCGTGCGCGGGCACCGCCATAATGGCGCCGGTACCGTAGCCGGTCAACACGTAGTCCGCGATGAAAATCGGGATCTGCTTGCCATTGACCGGATTGGTGGCATAGGTGCCCAGGAATACACCGGTCTTTTCCTTATTTTCCTGGCGCTCCAGGTCCGACTTCGCCGCGATATCCGCGCGGTAGGACTCGACGGCTTCCTTCGGGTCATCGTTGCCGTAGGTCCAGCGCTCGTCCACGTCATCGTCGTAAGGGATGGGGGACAAGAGGGCATCGACAAGCTCATGCTCCGGCGCCAAAACCACGTACTCCGCGCCAAAGAGCGTATCTGGGCGCGTGGTAAACACGTCGATGCCGTAGCCTTCCGCAGGGAAAGTTACCTCCGCGCCGCGGGAACGGCCAATCCAATTGCGCTGCATGGACTTAACCTTCTCCGGCCAATCCAGCAGCTCCAGATCATCGAGCAAACGATCCGAATACGCGGTAATGCGCATCATCCACTGGGACAGGTTCTTGCGGAAGACCGGGAAGTTGCCGCGCTCAGACTTGCCCTCCGCGGTGACTTCCTCGTTGGCCAAGACGGTACCCAAGCCCGGGCACCAATTCACCGTGGAATTGGACAGGTAGACCAGGCGGAACTCATCGACTGCCTGGGCTTTTTCCTGCGGGGACAAATCCTCGTAGTAGCGCCCGTCCTTGGTGGTGCGCTTATTGGCCTCCAATTCCTTGATGAGCTCAGCAATGGGGCGAGCCTTTTGCTGCTCTTCATCGAACCAGGAGTTATAAATCTGCAGGAAGATCCACTGGGTCCACTTAAAGAACTCAGGATCCGTGGATTCCACCGAGCGGCGCGGATCGTGGCCCAAGCCCAGCATGCCCAGCTGGCGGCGCATGTTGTCGATATTGGCCATCGTGGTGGTCCGCGGGTGCGTACCGGTCTGGATGGCGTATTGTTCGGCCGGCAAGCCGAAGGCATCGTAGCCCATGGTGTGCAGCACGTTCTTGCCCAGCATGCGGTTATAGCGGGCATAGGTATCGGTGGCGATATAACCAAACGGGTGCCCCACGTGCAGGCCCGCACCGGAAGGGTAGGGGAACATGTCCTGCACGTTGAGCTTTTCCTTGGGCAGCTCGCCCGCACCCGTGGCTAGCGAACCGACCGGGTTCGGCGCGTTAAAGGTCTCGTGGTCCTTCCAATACTGCTGCCAAGTCTTTTCGATCTGGTTCGCCAGCTCAGGGGTGTAGCGGTACGACGTGGAATCGCTCGGTTTAGTCATAAATACACAGTGTAATAGCCCCAACCCGGCGCGGGGTAGGCAGAGGTGGGTTTTGCTTCACTAATTCGGCGCCGTACCGGTAGCCAGGCGAAATTCCTTGACACGACTCCTGCGGTGAGTGCGGGGGAGTGGGGCAAAGAGTAAGGCGCGCTACGGGATGTTCCGGCAGTGTTTAGGAACTATTAACGCGCAGTTCCTGTCGTGGTTGAATCGCGCCTTTATCTTCAACTCAAGGCTTTGCACCCAGCCATGTCTGGGTGATTTCTCTCTTGTTTGCAGGGCACCATCTCTTCGTTTCTCACCTCCATAAAGGACAATTCATGCGCACTTCTCTCCGCATTGGCGCCGCTGCCGTAGCCGCGACCGTAGCTACCGCTGGCGCAATTGCTCCAGCCACCGCCACCGAATCCCAGGGCCCAAAGAACATCATCTACATGATTGGTGATGGCATGGGCTACGGCCACGTGGCCTTCAACAACCTCTACGAAACCGGCCAGTCCAAGTACCTGGTCGATGGCGCATTTAGCGCCGAAGGACCAGAAGAACTCGATGGCGAATCCGTGCAGCACTTCGAAGACTTCAACCGCCTGTCCATGACCACCTACCCCAATAACTCTTCCTACGACCCACAAAAGGCATGGGCAACCCATGAGTACGTGGATAAGGGGTACACCGATTCCTCTGCTGCCGGTACCGCCATGTCCACCGGTGTGAAGACCGATAACGGCAAGCTGGGCGTTAATGATTACGGCCACGAGCAGGAAAACACCTCCGAGCGCGCCAAGAAGGCCGGAAAGTCCGCCGGCGTGGTCTCCTCCGTGCCGTTTAGCCACGCCACTCCAGCTGCCTGGGCCGCGCACAATATCTCCCGCAATAACTACCTGGAGATTGCGGATGAGATGTTCAACTCTGATCTCGATGTCATCATGGGTGCCGGCCACCCGTTCTACGACGATGACAATAAGAAGAAGGATGAGGCCAAGTACAAGTACCTGTCTGAAGAGGTCTACAACAAGCTATCGTCCGGCGAGTCCGACTGGAACTACGCCGAAACCAAGGAGCAATTTGAGGCTTTGGCCAATGGCGATGTCGCGGCGGGGGAGAAGTACTTCGGCCTGGCCCCTGTGGCCTCTACCTTGCAGCAGGGGCGTACCGGCGAGTCCACAGTGCCTTATGACACTCCGTTCAACGATGTCGTGGATCTTCCCACCATGACCACCGGCGCCCTCAACGCGCTGGGCCAAAATGACGAGGGCTTCCACGTCATGATTGAAGGAGGTGCCATTGACTGGAGCGGCCACGGCAACGAATCCGCCCGCGATATCGAAGAGGTACAGGACTTCAATAAGTCCGTCGATGCCGCCATCGACTGGGTAGAAGAAAACTCCTCCTGGGACGAGACCCTGTTGGTCGTTACCGCTGACCACGAAACTGGATACCTCTCCGGTGCCAACGAGCGCTCTGAGGGTAAGTTCAACTCCATGAATGGTGGCGGTGGCAACACCCTGCCCTCTGGCCACCAGTGGTACTCCACGCAGCACACCAACCAGGTCGTCCCCTTCTTCTTCAAGGGTGCTGGCTCTGAGGCCCTTCGCGCGAAGGCCACCCACACCGACCCCGTGCGCGGTGACTACATCGATAACACCACCTTGGCCAAGCTCACCCTGAATGAATGGTGGATCAAGCACGATGACCAGGGCGGCAACGACCAAGCAGACGATTCTGCATCCGATCAGCCCGGTAATAACGCCGGTACCGATGACGGCTCTTCCAAGAGCGGGCTGCTCGCTGGCATCGCGGGTGCCGGTATCGCCTCTCTAGCCATCGGGGCCATTGTCTTCTTGGCGCAGCAGCTGGGCATCATCACCATCAACCCGAATGCTTGGCGGAACTTCTTCCACTAGTCCACGCGATCAATCGCGCGCAAAGGCTTTCATCACTCTCAGTGGTGAAAGCCTTCTTTTTGCCCTCTGCCTGCAGAATCCACATCTTTTCAAAAATGATCTAGGCTGGTGTAAATGAGCCAGGAGAAGTTTCGTAGCCAGCTATCATCTTTTCTAGACGCGGCGGTTTTTCAAGGGGTCCCGCATCTTCGCCTCTCGCCGGATACCGATACTTTAGAGCTTTACCTGCCAGCCGTGAGCGCGGCCTATGAACCGGAAGACCCCCAATGGACCGTGACCACGCAGTTGCTGGATGGCACGGAGGTCACCCGCAAGTTTTATTACGTCGCCGGTGAGGAACCTGGCTTGTGGGTTTCCATGCCGCAGGCCTTTACCCACCTTGCCGTAACGTTTGCGGAACAAACGCTGGAGTTTGCGGGTATTGCCAATGGCGGCCTGCTGCTCGATTCCGCGCACCGGCCCGTCGATAGCACGCAGCCCATCCCGCAGGGCGCGTATATCTTCATCGCACCGACCGGTACGCAGTTAACTCCTGCCCCGGAGAACCAGCCGCGCCCGCATGGCGCGTGGGAAGGCTGGTCCATCCTTGAGGTAGCGGCAGAAGATTCCTTCTCCATCGCTGTGCCGCGCCAAGACAAGGCCACCATCACCGTTGCGGAGAGCGCGGATTTTTCCTGGGATATGGCGGTCAAGTCCCTGCCCAACGCGCGCGGGCTGGACGGCGAGCTGGTGTACACGAAATCCCCGCGCCTCTTGGTCAATACCCCACTTCACCTGCAACTGACCTATGTCCCCATCGGTGGGGAAGAAGAAGAAATCTTAGAAGATGAGCTGCCGGAGGGAATCCATGAAGTCCTACCCGGTGACGTCTTCGAAGACCCTTGGGTGGGCCGGTATCGCTTTAGCCTGTACAAGGGCGAGGAGCTTGTCGATGTCCACTATCTCAACTTTGCCGAAACCCTCCACATGCGCTCCAAGAACGAGGGGCCCCGCGGCACCAACTTCCGCTTCATCGACGCCCTGGGTAACCTCTCGCCGTTTAGCTATGCCTTGGCCTCGTCCCCCGATAAGCCCATTCACATGGAGAAGGGCCAACGCGTATTTGGCGAAGACGAATCGGTGCGCGAGGAAACCATCAGCAGCGAGGCCGGCTACGAGCTGACCTTTGAGGTCATTCCGGCGACCATCCGCACGCGCGTGAAGCGCACCGCGGCCGAGCCCGTGGATTATATGGATAAGCAGGTCATCCTGGCGGATCAGCTGGATGCGGATGCGCTGTTTACGGTGCACTCGCCGGAGCCGCTACCCCTGGCGAAATTCGTGGTCATTGATAAGAACCAGAAGATCCGGGATCTTGTGACCGCCAATGGTTCGACGGAGGCGACGACCACGCTCTCCGTGCCGAATCGCGCCCTCAAGGCCGCGCTGACCAAGAAGTCCTCGCTGGAGCTCTACCTCCTGTGGTCCACACTGTCCTATGAGGAGTATTTGGAGGGCCTGCCGGATAAGGAGCGCGCGGCGCACCTCAAGCGCAGCATGGACCGCCGCGTGATGGAATACGAGGCAACCGCGGCAAACGATCTGATCTATGCCGCCATCGCCACGGTGCGCAAGGCGCCGCTGGTCGCCCGCGCCACCATCGAAGATGGCATCTTGATACCCGAGCAAACCCACGAAGAAGAAGTGGAGCTTTTGGCCTGGGCGTGGCCGCTTGGCAACCCCGCCAGCGAGCCGCTGCCCTTGGAGCCGGTGGAGGAGGGCTTCGAGCTACCGGAGGAATTGCACGAGGCTGGCGATCTCATCGTGGACTTCCGCGAGGATGAACCGGCCAGCGATCTCGCCGCCCCGCAGTACCCACCGGCAAGCTCGCTTATCATCTTCCACGACGGCGAGAGCGAGAATACCGCCGGCACGTGGGAGAACTATGCCGCCCTGCGCCGCCTCGCTCCCAAGGCCAAGGAGACCTTCGAGGGCGTTATCAAGAACATCGAGGCCGATCCGCGCGCCAGCCTTGATGCGCTCATGCAGGTGGACTTCGAGCGCGGCCAGCGCATGCGCGCGTTGGTGCGCACGGGCCTGATTACCCGTTCCTTTAGTAGCGATGGGAAAGAGGCCGCGGAACCTTCTTCCGTGCTCGCCGCGCTTGCCGATGCCAACCAGGCCCACGTGGAACACTCCGGTTCCCCCTCGCTGTGGCGGACGGCCACCACGGGAGTAGACGATGTCACCCGCCCTATGCTGCTCATGAGCGCCACCGGCGAGGCCCCAACGCCCGCTACTGACAGCGCGCAGCTGTGCGATGACGCCCACCGCATCGCCGCGCTGCGCGAATGCTTCGATAACGACTTGGCGCTGACCCGCCTGGGGACCATGTCCAACCTGCGCACTACCGCGCTGCAATTGCGGGTGACGCTGCAGCAATTGGGCGTAGATAAGTCGGTATTGCACACGCTGCTCGCCCTGGACGCCTTTGGGGATGGAAACACTGATCTTGGCGGCTCTGCCTGGATGCCGTTTATTTCTTATGTCTTTGCCATCGCCGCACGTGGGGTGGCCAATGGGAAGCTGACGGATGCGGCCGTGGCCTCCGCGCTAGATAATGCCCTCCCGCAGCTCGCGGAGGCGGTCTCGCTGGCTCCTGAGCTGTTTTACCGGGATATTCTCACTGCGGAGGCCCTTACCCGCGACTACAGTGACTGATATGCAGGTTATTTCCACCAACGTCGCCGTACGCAGGCCGGATCCGAGCGGGAGGCATGAGTTTTCGGGCATCGACAAGCGCCCGCAAGACTTTATCGATATTTCCGCACCTGGCCCCAATTACGGCGATGGCTCTGGCGTGCGCGGCGATTCTATCGGCGATAGCGAGCACCACGGTGGAAGTGACAAGGCGGTCTATGCCTATGCCCGCGAGGAGCTAGATTATTGGGAGGATTCGCTGGGCCGCACGCTGGATTCAGGGGCCTTTGGGGAAAACCTCACTACGCGCGGCATTGATCTCTCCGCGCTGCTTATCAACCAACGCCTCCACATCGGCACGACTACGCTCGAGGTCTCCGTACCCCGCCAGCCATGCGCAACCTTTTCCGGCTGGGTCCAGGAAAAGGGCTGGCTCAAGCGGTGGACCGCGCGCGGCGATTGCGGCGTGTACTTCCGCGTCATTTCGCCCGGGCGCATTTCTGCTGGAGATGCCATCACCTGCGGCCCCGCTCCCGCGCACGATATCACCATGCGCATGGCTTTTGCGGCCAAGATGGGGGACCGGGCACTGGCTCGGCGCGTGGTCGATGCCAAGTGCTTGCCGCCCCAGCACGCAAAAAAGCTCCGGGTATAAACCCGGAGCCAAATACCTGTGCCGCTTTAGGCCGCCTGCGCGCCCTCTGCGGCGCTGATAACGGGCGCCTTCGCCTTGGGGTAGCGGCCGTGCACCATGTAGTAGTACACCGCCGCGACGACGATGAGGCCGGCGAGGATGAGGTACATCGTATCGAAGCCAGTGGCACTCACGATGGGGCCAAGCCCGAAGGGGGCGAGGCCGATGCCGAAGTCCATCAAGAGGAACCTCGTGGAGATGCCCGCGCCTATCTGTGCGGCCGATACAGAGCGCACCGAGATGGCCTGGCAGGCGGGGCTTAGCGTGCCGTATCCCATGCCCGTAAATGCACCCGCGACCACGAGCATGACGTCATTGCTGGGAAAGCCCATGATGATAAGGGCGATGGCGAAGGACACCAGGCCCAGGTACATGACCGAATTATCGCCTTTGTGGTCCTGGATGCGGCCCAAGAAGAAGCGCATGATGAGCATGACTACGGCGTAGCCGATGAAAAAGAGGCCGGCGCCGGTGGCCAGGTCCTCTTCGCGCGCATAGGCGTTGAGATAGGTGACCACGCCGGAGTAGGCGATGCCCACCAGGAGCATGAAAATACCAATGGGCACCACGTTGGGGTGCACGGCATTGCGCAGCTTGAAAGCGGGCTTTTCTTCATCGAGCTCCGCCGGGTAGCGCAATACGAGCGCCAGCACGAGGGAGACGATATTGGATCCCAGGGCGACCCCAAAGAGGGTGTTGTAGCCAATATTATTGGCCAAGAACAAGCCCACTGCCGGGCCAAAGGCGGTGGCAAGTGTAGTGCCGAGGGCGAAGTAGCCGGTGCCCTCCGCGCGGCGCTGTTGGGGGATGACGGACTGCGCAACGGCCATGAGCGCCGTAGAGGTCAACGCATAGCCTGCGCCGTGAAGCAGCCGCACGAGGATGAGGACGGCCACGTTATGGACCACGAAATAGCCCACCGTCACGATACTGACAAAAGCCAGCGAGGTCAGGGCGGCGCGCTTTTGCCCCACGCGGTCCACCAACCAGCCAGAGAAGATGCGCATGAACGTCGCACCCAAAACAAAGGCGCTAGAGGCAAAGCCGCTGACGGTATCGGAGGCCCCGAAGCTTTCGACGGCATACAGGGCCATGGTCGTTACCGTTAAGTAGAAGACAAGAAACTGGCCAAAATTAGCCACCCACGCCAACTGAACTGGCCCCCGAAAGTTGGACTGGTTTAATTCTAGGTGATGAGGGGTTCAAGGGTCTGATTCCGATATTGCATCGGGGTCAGGCCCTTGCATC
>NZ_JBEHGF010000025.1:0-44630 GCF_040225725.1 Corynebacterium sp. KPL4015
GTTACGGAATCGAAAGGTACTACGGTGGTCGCCAGCCTCATTCATAAGGGGCCCACCGTCAGTTACAGATACACCACGCTACTGGACGCAACCAACCGAGTTAAAAGCGGATACACGGTACCGCTTTTAAAATCTCCAAGATTGAAACTTACGAGCATCTTTCTGATCTCATAACCGTATGACTCTCCCTTTGAAAGAATCGCCAGAATCGACAAGGGCAATACCGAAGATGCAATTTTACGAGTCCATTGCTTCACGAAACCTCCAACAAATATTTCAACCCAAGATAGGTCGATAACCTATATAGGTAGCAATTCTACCTACGATAAGGGTTGTCCCTCTAAAATGCGCGGACTTAAGTCAATTGATTTTCTTTACACCATTCTCAAAGAGAATATGGGCAATGGCACTAGCCCTGTCCTTAACCACAGGGGTCGCATTCAGCCGCTTACCAGCAACACCACGGAAACCAATGACGCCTGAATAGGCCAACTCTTCTATAAAAACGACACCACACGAAAGGACGCAACCGCTATTTGCGGGCAACCCCAATATTCTTAAAAGTGTCCGGATCCCCTCCTGCTACTTAACCCCTGTCTTCGACGCCGCGGGCTTCCGCTCGCGCCGCCCGCTCTATCTGGCCTACCACCGGAATGGAAGTACACTGCATGCATGATGAAAGGGCTGAGGTTTCCCTCAGCCCTTTTTGCTTTCGCCCTGCCTTAGGCTAGACGCGCACGGATTCAGTTACCGGGTCGATGCCCAGCTTGTTCAGCATGTAGTAGACGCGGGCCTCTAGGTCATCGGCAAGCTCGCGGGCCTGCTCAACGGCCTCAGCCGGGGCGATGTCCCAGATCTTGATGTCCTTGCCGGCCTCATCGCGCTCGACCTCGCGACCCAGGTACACGATGTAATCCGGCATGGCCACGGTCCGCACCTCTTCGAGGTACTTCTTGGGAGCCTGGCCCATGCCGCGCTCGCTCATGACGTGCGCCAGGTGGTCATTGCCGTCATTTTCCGGGTGGGCGGCGGCGGTATCGACGTAGAGCGCCTCCCCCGCGTGCTTTTTGGTGAGGTCCGCGGCGGCCTTGGCCAGGGCGTGGTTATTGCCTGCGGCGAAGCGAACGTGGATGCGGTGGGCGCCGAAGAACTCGCGCACCTCGCGCTCTACCAGCACAGGGATGAATTCCACGAGCCCGGCGTGGGCGGTGTGCTTGGCGATGACCTCGTCCAACTTCGCATCGATTTCAGCACGGGTATATCCGTGACCGTACTTGGTGTGCAGGTCGTGACGGAGGGTTTCAAACCGGTTCATTGTTATCCCCTTTCCTGGATTCTTTCCCCGTTTGCTTGTTGTTAACTTAAAGTTAACTTTACAACGCGGTGTGACATACGTCAATTGGTTGGTCGTAACCCAGTAGTTAAGGCGCGCGTGGAGCAAGTTACGCGTGGGGCGCACTGGGCTATAGACTCTGCCTTTGATGATCCTGCTCATTGATAATTACGACTCGTACACGTTTAACCTCGCCCACCTCATCGCAGAGGTCTCCGGAACCGAGCCGCTCGTCGTTCCCGCGGGCGAGGCCGCCAACATTCCAGATCGCGTGCGCGCCGGCGAGTTCAGCCACGTGGTTATCTCCCCTGGTCCAGGAACCCCGGAGGAAGAAAACGACTTTGGCATGTCCCGGCACGTTATCGAGGCAGCCGCCGCAGCGCGGATTCCCCTGCTCGGCGTCTGCCTTGGCCACCAAGGCTTGGCGATGCTCGCCGGTGCCCGCATAAGCCGCGCGCCCGAACCGCGCCACGGCTTTGTCTCCACCATTAGCCATTCCGGCGAGGGAATTTTTGCCACCATCCCGCAGGACTTTCAGGTGGTGCGCTATCACTCGCTGCACATTGAACCTGCCCCCGGCATCACCGTGCATGCCCGCAGCGAGGACGGCACCGTCCAGGCCCTCAAGGTCGATGGCCTGCCTCATTGGGGCGTGCAATTCCACCCCGAATCGGTGCTGACACAGCACGGCGCGACCCTGCTGCGCAATTTCCTCGGCGGTTTTCGCCTCCTCCACCGCGAGGTCCCCGGCGCGATTGACTGCCCCAGCGTCTTCGCGGCGCTGCAGGCAGACGGCAACGATGCCTTCTTCCTCGATTCCGCCGATGCGCGCGGGCGCTATAGCATTCTTGGCGATGCTACCGGCCCGCTTAGCCGCTCCTTTCGCTACCGGCTTGGCGATGCCCCCGATATCCTCACCGCCCTCGAGCGCGAGCTATCCACGCAGGTCTTTGATGCACCAGATCTGCCATTTACCGGCGGGGTGGTAGGTTTCCTCGGCTACGAATGCGCGCAGCTTACCCTGCCCATCCAACTGCGCCACCGCTCGCCTTATCCCGATGCCTACTTCATCCAACCGCAGTCCTTCCTTATCTACGACCACCACCGGCAGGTAGCGCACCTGTGCTGCCTCGACGGCGACGGCGCGCAGGACCTGCTCGACCGGCTGGAGGAAGCCCTGGAAGGTGGGCAGGTGGGAAGCGAGGGGGCATCGGCAAGCGCGGGCGCCTGGCGCACCACCGACTACCTGGACCGCATCCAGCGCGCCCAAGAGCTCTTGCACGCCGGAGAAAGCTACGAGGTCTGCCTGACCGATACCTATACCGCGCAGGCCACCGGCGATATTTACGCGGCGCTGCGCCGGCACAACCCGGCACCATACGCGGCGCATCTGGTCTTCGACGACGTGGAAATCTGCAGCGCCTCGCCCGAGCGCTTCCTCAGCGTGCGCGATAACCGCGTCGAGGCCAAGCCCATCAAGGGCACCATTCCAGCCCACCAGGACCCCGCGCTGCTTCGCGATGACCCCAAGACCCGCGCCGAGAACCTCATGATCGTGGACCTTTTACGCAACGATCTATCCCGCGTATGCGAACCCGGCACCGTGCGCGTTCCGAGGCTGATGAATGTGGAAAGCTACGCCACCGTGCACCAGCTGGTCTCCACAATCACCGGCCAGTTGCGCCCCGGCGCCACCGCGCTCGATGCCATCCGCGCCGCCTTCCCGCCCGGCTCCATGACCGGCGCGCCGAAGCTGCGCACCTGCGAGATTATCGATGCCCTCGAGGCAGGACCCCGCGGCGTCTATTCCGGCATCGTCGGCTACCTCGGCTATTCCGGCGAGGCGGATTTCAGCGTGGTGATCCGCACCGCGGTGCGCGCGGGTTCCGAGGTCACCGTCGGCGCCGGCGGGGCCATCGTCCTCGATTCCGATCCCGCAGCCGAGCTGGCCGAAAGAAATCTCAAGGCCCAATCTGTCATAGGGGCGTGGTCATGAGCTCCTATATCTGGCGCGACGGCGCCTTTATCCCCTGCACCCCACCAACCGCTTCCTGCACCGTGGCCGATTCCTGGCGCCATTCGCAAGGCCGCACGCACGGCCTCCAGCTCCACCTGAAGCGCTTCGAATCCGCCGCCGGGACCTTGCCCGCAGGCTTCGTCCCCGCCATGCTGGAGCTGCTTTCAGGCGGCGAGCTCTTTCCCCGCATTGTCCTCATAGCCGGCAACCTATACCTCGATATCCGGCCTGCCCCGGCCCCGCGCGCCCACACGCGCCTTACTTATGCTAAGGCCCCCGATCCCCGCGCACAGCCTCTAGTTAAAGGCCCGGACTTGCCCGCCTTGGCCGCCTACCGCAGCCAGTATCAGGTAAGCGGCACCGATGACACCGCGATTGTCGATGCCCACGGCGCCATCGCCGAAACCACCACCGGCGCACTCATCGCCTGGGACGGCGACACCCTCCTGCTTCCCACCGGCGTGCGCCTGCCCAGCGTGACCTTGCGCCAGGTCTTGGGCCGCTGCAATGACTTGGGACTTTCCACCGCGCAGCACCCATTGACCCCGGCACTCGCTGCGGAATGTCCCCTGTGGTTTATCAACTCACTGCACGGCATTAGCCCCGTCAGCTCCATACACACACCACACGGTTCCATCACTCCGCCACCGCACCCGGAGGCCGCAAGCTGGCAAAACTGGTGGTGGCAGGGTTTTAGCCCCGCAGGTGCAGGCGAACACTACACATAACACTCAACACAACACTGCACATGTTGAGTGTTGTGTTGAGTGTTGGGTGTTCAGGCGCCTGCCTATGTAACCAATCGATACCTCTGTTTAGGGCTGCGCAAAGGCTCCGTACGCTCGATCCGTCCACTATCTACCAATTGGTTCAGGATTCTGCGCACCCCACCTACAGAAATCCCGGCAGCCGCCGCAAGCTCACGGCTATTCGCAGACTGATGCTGGGCCAAATACTCCATAATCCGTTCACTAGAACCGCCGTGTATAGACGCACTCCGCTCCGGCAAAGTCATTTCACGCCGTTCAAAAGTTAACGTAAACGTGGTCAACGAATCCGCCGGCTTCGGCGGAGGAAGGAGTGTCTTTTGCAGCTGATCAAGAATCTCAATGTATCCAGTTCCACGGTTTTCCGCCACGTACCCAGACCCTCCGGAAATCGCCGTTACTTCCAATAGCTTAGACAGGTGCTGATTCCTCGCACTTGTCATGCCTGGATTCCCAAGGTTATTGACGTTCACCATTCCAAAAAGGCCACCCGGATTAATGATTTCTAGCCGGTCAGCGTACATATCAACCTGAACCTGTGTCCCTCTAGCCTGAGGAGAATAGTCCCTGTGCATGAGCGCATTAGCAACCGCTTCCCTGACCGCTACTGGAGGATAATCCGGCAAGTCTTCTCGGAACGCTCCATCGACGACGCCGCCTACCCGCATATTTTTCTCAACCGCGAAAACCACCGCTGGCACCAATTCCGGAATCGGGCCTACAAAACTCGCGTTATCAACAAATCTTTGACCTTTGGTCGAGGTCTTGGCCGTTCCCGCATAAGCAGTAAAAGTTACGTTGAGCCGCGGGAAAAATTCTTGCGGATAAATGCCGGCTACTAATAAGCCAGCCAAGGTCGGATGAACTTCCCCATCCTCTCCTACGCCGGTGAGATGCAGGGCTTTCAATGCCCTTTCATCAGAGAACTTGCCAAAAATCCCAGGCCGCAGGCTTCGTTCGCGCTCTAGGATTTGCTGGACGATGTCCCGATCGAGGTCTGCAATAGTAGCCGCCTCCACGACCTCCAGATCCCACGAGGGCTGCATCTTATTTTCTTCGAGACGATCGATTTCATAGGGCTTCAAAAGCCGGTCTTCATCGTGCTCGCGAATGTAGCTCCCGTTATATTTAGATTGCGCAGTAACCCAGCACGGTTTATCAAAAGGCGCAAGCTCGGGAATTTCCGCAACTACTACCGGCGCGCCATCGACAGCACCAATTTCTACATCGGCACGGATAGCAGGGGTCAATTTCTCCGCGCATGCCTCCACAAATGCTTTGGCTATGGACTCGGCTTGGAAGCCTTCGACGGGAAGAAACCCCGACTCCTCATCGAGGCCGAAGATGATCGTTCCACCTTTTCCGTTGGCAAAAGCAGACACCGACCGCGTTATCTTCTTGGGCAGGCCTCCACCAGCTGCTTTTGCTTCAACCGTGCTGGTGTCTTTGCCTATGGCACGCAAATTGTGAACAATCTGCTCAATTTCTTCTAGGTCCATCGTTTCCCCGTTTGCCTCTCACCTTCAGCCGAGCACTACACATAACACTACACATAACACTCAACACAACACTCAACATGTGCAGTGTTGTGTTGAGTGTTCGTGTTAAGTGTTGGGTGTTCACGCCGAGCTTTCTATTAGCTCCGGCAGATCGCGGCCTTTAGCCTTGGGCTCGCAGCGCACGCTTTAATTCGCTGCCAATAATGGTGCGCGCAATCAACGCATCCGAAATAATCCCGCCCATCTGGACGAACGGATGGACTTGACCCTTAAATTCGATAGAACTCACTACATTGCCCGCATTGAGCATTCGCTCAGCGTAGTCACTTACCTCAGAGACCAACGGATCGAGTTCACCGGTGATCACTGTCGCTGGGGGTAGCCCCGCCAGTTCGCCATTCCTACCGGGTGACATACGGATATCCGTGCGGTCTGCAGTGCCCGCATAAGAATCATAAAAATAGTTAAGGCGCCGTCGAGTGAGGTAGTAGCCGCCGCTAAAGTCCGAATGGGATTGCGTATCAAAGGTGGATAAATCCATGACGGGATAAATCAGCACCTGATGCGCCAGCTGATCGCGCAGTTCTTGTGCGATGACCGCTGCGATATTGCCGCCGGCGCTGTCACCGCCCACGGCAACGCGGGCTGGATCGACACCAACCCCCAATTCTCCTTGTAGCACCCCGTCTACTACCGCCCGGCAATCATCCAACGGTGCCGGGAAGGGGTGTTCCGGTGCACGACGATAGTGCACACTGATACACATAATTCCAGATTCTGCGGCAATATCCCGCACGGTTGTATCCGTGGTCTCTAAATCCCCCAGCACCCAGCCGCCTCCGTGGAAGAAGATGAAGGCGGGCCCTGCCGGCTGGGCATCGGAAAGCTCCCGCTCCTCCGGTATATAAACCCGCACCGTGACACCGCGCACCGAGGTCTCATACACAGACGCCATCCGGGTTTTCTTGCCCCACGCCGCTGCCGTTTTCAGCTGGGCGGCACGGTTTTCTTCCGGGCTACGCGTATCTAGCTGTGGGGCATCCTTGTTTAAGTCGAGGAATTTTTGGGCTTCAGGCTGAATGAACACCATAAAAATACTTTCCAGTGCTGCATCTATTGAGCAATGCGAGCACTCATAATTGCGGGGTTAAGTAGCGGAAAGGCCCGCCGGGTGTTCCGGCAGGCCTTCTTTGCTTGCTGCTTTTTCTTATCGGGAATGCGCGTTGCGCGGCTGCGCAGTTTCAAATGCTCCTGGAGCCACTCCGGGGACATCTTCCACATGCTGCGGTCCGCGTGCCCGGGCTTGGTGTATTTCTTGCGTTGAGCCATGCCGTCACCTCCTAACCTGTGAGGTGACTAAGCATAGCGTGCCCAGGGCAAATTAGCAGCTCTTAGTGGCCGCGCTCTTGCTCGATGGCCTTGCCCTCGTTCCAGAAGGGTACGAGCTTGTTATCGAATAGGGACAGAGCGGCGCCGATGGCCATGTGCATGTCCAAGTACTGATAGGTGCCCAAGCGGCCGCCGAATAACACCTTGTTCTCCTTGGCTTCTTGGGCCGCTAGTTTGCGGTACGCCTCCAGCTTGGAGCGGTCCTCCGGGGTATTGATGGGGTAATACGGCTCATCGCCCTTATCGGCAAAGCGCGAGTACTCCTTCATGATGACCGTCTTATCGGAGGGGTAACGATCCTTACGCTCAGGGTGGAAGTGGCGGAACTCGTGGATGCGGGTGAAGTCCACATCAGCATCGTTGTAGTTCATCACCGGGGTGCCCTGGAAGTCACCGGTATCGAGGACCTCGAGGTCGAAGTCCAAGGTGCGCCAGCCGAGCTCGCCTTCGGCGAAGTCAAAGTAGCGGTCCAGCGGGCCGGTGTAGATAACGGGAGCATCCGGGGACTCGGCGCGCAGATCCTCGCGGACATCGAACCAATCGGTATCCAGGCGGACCTCGATGTTTTCATGATCCGCCATGTTTTCTAGCCACGCCGCATAGCCATCGACGGGCAGGCCTTCATAGGTGTCGTTGAAGTAGCGGTTATTGAAGGTGTAGCGCACCGGCAGGCGGGTGATATTGCTGGCTGGCAGTTCCTTGGGGTCGGTCTGCCACTGCTTGGCGGTGTAGTCGCGGATGAACGCCTCATAGAGCGGGCGGCCAATGAGCGCGATGGCCTTTTCCTCCAGGTTCTTGGCCTCATCCGCAGAGAATTCGCCGGCCTGGTCCTTGATCAATTCGCGGGCCTCATCGGGCGAGTAGTAACGGCCGAAGAATTGGTTGATAAGCCCCAGCCCCATGGGGAATTGGTAGGCGGTGCCATCGTGCATGGCAAAGACGCGGTGCTGGTAGTCGGTGAAATCAGTGAACTGGTTGCAGTACTCCCACACGCGCTTATTAGAGGTGTGGAAGAGGTGCGCGCCGTATTTGTGCACTTCAATCCCGGTGGTGGGCTCCGCCTCGGAGTAGGCATTGCCACCCAGGTGCTCGCGGCGCTCAACAATGAGCACCTTCTTTCCCAGCTGGCTAGCGGCCCTTTCCGCAACGGTCAGGCCAAAGAATCCGGAACCAACAACGATGAGGTCATAAGAAGTCATGGCTTCCACTTTATTGCACTCCAGAGGGGAACACGGGTCATCGGCGTGTCGCAACAAGATTCACAGCTGCCACACTCGTAGCATCACTATCAACTGTTAACTTTTGGCAACCGTTTTTACAGCTACATCGGCACTTACTCAACCCAGGGAGAATAGAGTGAAGCAACGACGTCGACTAGTTCCCACGAGGTCAACGTGGACCACACCCGTCATCGCGACGGTTTCCTCCATTGCCCTCGTCATGGCGGCCGCATTCGGCGGCCAGCAGGTCCTTAAAACCCAGGACTCCGGTTCTGGCGGACCCATCGAGGTTAAAAACGCCTCTGAAAACTTTAGCAACGCCGACTCCGTCGTCGTTGATGATCCCGCCGTGGCAGCGCAAGGCGATGGCGAGGGCCCGCGTGCCGTCAAGCACTTCCACCGCGACGAGGCGTTCAACATGTTCGCCGTGACCTGGGAGGGCAAGCGCGACGTGCACTCCTTCGTCCGCTCCAAGCAGGAGGACGGCTCCTGGAGCGAATGGTTCGATATGGATGCCATGAACTACGGCGATGGCAAGAACGGTACCGAGCTTATTTACGTGGGCGATACCAACGATGTGCAGGTATCCATGGCCAATGTGGACCTCGTAACCGGTTCCAACCTGGATGACGATGCTGAGTTGCCCGATAAAGCAACCGGTGCTGCGGATGCCAACCGCGCCGCCGCGCAGCCCTATAACGTCGGCGATATCGCCCCAGTAGCTGATGAAAACAACACCGACCGCACCACCGTGTCGGACCTGGATGCCGTCTTTATGGACGGCAATGCCCAAGAAGGCCAAGCCATCGAACCTACTGCCGCCACCGATGGCATGCCAAAGGTAGTGTCCCGCTCCGGATGGGGCGCCGATGAATCTAAGCGCTGCCAGCAGCCCACCTACGATGACGGCATCAAGGCGATGACGCTGCACCACACCGCGGGCTCCAATAACTACACCCCGGCACAGGCCGCCGCGCAGGTTCGCGCTGCCTATGAATACCACGCTCAGAACCTGGGCTGGTGCGATATTGGATACAACGTGCTCGTGGATAAGTTCGGCACCATCTACGAGGGCCGCTACGGCGGTCTCGACAAGGCCGTCCAGGGCGCACACGTTGGTGGCTTCAACTCCCACAACTGGGGCATCTCCATGATTGGCAACTACGAAAATGAAGAACCGTCAGAAAAGATGCTGAACTCGGTGGCAGAAATTGCCGGGTGGAAGGCCGCGATCTCCGGCATCGATCCCACGGGCACCGCTACCCTGACCTCTGGTGGCTTTGGCGGATCCCGCTTTCCAGCCGGCGCGCAGGCTACGGTACCCGCATTCAGTGGACACAATGATTTCCACTACACCCAGTGCCCGGGTCGCTACACCACGCAGAACTGGCAGCAGATCCGCGATAACACCAAGCAGAAGTACAACGCGGTTAAGGCTGGCGGTAACTCTGCTGCAATGAACTGGGATAAGAAGTCGCCATCGAGTAACGGCGGTCATTCCACCCCGGGCGAGGCCACCTCCTCCATCGGCGGGGTGGACATTCCGGTATCGACCATCCAGGCCTTGGCAGGCATCGCCGCCGCCGTATTCGGCGTCCTAGTGTCCAATGACCGCGTGGCACAGCCGGATGCTGATAAGAAGCTTGCCGGTGACCTGACCGCTGGCGATATTCCGAATATCGTCAACAAGGTTGTGCAGCTTTCTAATAACGAAGGCCTCAAGGAATCCTGGACCTCCGTCCTGAACGCCTTTGGTCCCGTCTTGGGTCTCGCCGTTGGCGGACCGGACACCACCGATTCCGGCAAGATTATGTACCAGCTCTTCAAAAACGGTGTGGTCCTCTCCTCCGAGGACTCCGAGGCAAAGGCCCTGACCGGAGAAATTGCCAAGAAGTGGGCGGAAGGCGATAACGCTTCCAAGCTCGGCCTGCCCACCACAAACGAAATGAAAGACGGCAAGGAAATCCGCGTTCAATTCCAGGGCGGCGAGATTGTCTACAACATGGATACCGAAAAGGTAGACATCTACACCGACTAACCTCCCCGTGGAGCGGAAGTTAGAACCAGCGCTCCAATACCTGTGCCACGCCCGCCTGGTGGTTGGCCACGGTGACCGCATCAGCGGCCGCCTTCACCGCCGGGAGGGCGTTTTCCATTGCCACCCCGCAGCCGGCCCAGGTGAGCATCTCAATATCGTTGGGCATATCCCCAAAAGCAATGGTCTCTTCCTGCGCTATCCCATGCTGGTTGGCCAGCCACTCCACACCCCGGCGCTTGGTGACATTAGGGGCCGCGACCTCTAATACACCCTCCTGCATGGAATAAGTAATATGCGCCAGCTCCGGATCAATATGGGGAGCAATCAAGTCGTAGAGTTCCGGTGCGGAATAATCCGTATTCCGGATAAGCAGCTTGACCACCGGCTGCGCCACCAGCTCGCCCACGCCGACCACACCAAAGCCCTCAAAGAGGGCATTTTCGGAGTAGTGAGGGTCGACCACGAAGAGCTGATCGGGGGCATCGGCAAGCGAACCGCCCGCCCGCTCTGCGCCAAAGCCAACCGTGCCGAGGACGCGCTGCGCTACCGTCACCACCTCTTCTAGCGCGTCTGGATAAAGCTCCCGCGCCGATAGCACGCGGTCTTCCGCGGAATCATAGAGCACCGCCCCATTTGAGGTCACGCATACCGGGCGCACCGTGAGTTGCTCTAGGACCGGCTCTATCCAGCGAAAAGGCCTGCCGGTGGACAAAGCAAAATAAGCACCCTGCTGCACCGCCCGCGCCACTGCGTCGCGGTTGCGACGCGGGACGCGATGATTGCGGTCCAGCAGGGTGCCGTCAATATCACTCGCGATGAGCCGAGGGGCCCGGGTAGGGAAAGTATCCATACCCGCGAGTTTACTTCAGGACTTAAAAGTCCAACTCATCCTCATCGGAGTCTTCCCAGTTCAAGGAACGCTTGATAGCGCGCTTCCATTCACCGTAGAGGTAATCCACCTCTTCTTGCTCCATCTTGGGCTTGAATACGGTGAGGTCACCGCGCTGGGCATCCAGAATGCTGAGGTCTTCCCAGAAGCCATTGTCCAAACCGGCAGCGACAGCGGCGCCGGTTGCGGTGGTCTCAATGTTCTTCGGGCGGTGTACCTCCACGCCCAAGATGTCAGCCTGGAACTGCATGAGCAGCTCGTTGGTGGTCATGCCACCATCCACGCGCAGCTCGGTGATTTCCACGCCGGAGTCCGCCACCATGGCATCTGCCACATCGCGGGTCTGGTAAGCGGTTGCCTCGAGGACGGCGCGAGCCAAGTGTCCACGGTTAGCAAAGCGGGTCAGGCCCACGATGACGCCGCGGGCATCGGAACGCCAGTGCGGGGCGAAGAGACCAGAGAATGCCGGGACGATGTAAACGCCGCCGTTATCCTTGGTCTCCCGCGCCAAGTTCTCGATGGCAGAGGAATTAGGAATGAGCTGCAGGTTATCGCGCAGCCACTGCACCAAGGAGCCACCCATGGACACGGAGCCTTCCAGTGCGTATACGGGGCGCTCGCCCTCGCGCTGGAAACAGACGGTGGTCAGCAGGCCGTTTTCAGAGAACTTCGGGGTGGTACCGGTGTTCAGCAGCAGGAAAAGGCCGGTGCCGTAGGTGTTCTTGGCCGAACCCGCACGGAAGCAGCCTTGGCCGAACATAGCGGACTGCTGGTCACCCAAGATGGCGCGAATGGGAACGCCGGCGAGGGAACCGCGCTCGCGGACGGTGCGGAAATCACCCAGGGACGGGCGGATCTCCGGCAGCATGGACATCGGGATGCCCATTTCCTTACACAGCTCTTCGTCCCACTCCAGCTTTTCGATGTCCATGAGGAGCGTACGCGAAGCGTTGGTTACGTCCGTTGCGTGCAGCGCTTCCTTGTCGCCGTCTCCCTCGGCACCACCGGTCAGGTTCCACAGCAGCCAGGAGTCAATGGTGCCGAAGAGCAGGTCGCCCTTTTCGGCGCGCTCGCGGACGCCATCGACATTGTCGAGGATCCACTTAACCTTCGGGCCGGCAGGATAGGAGTTGATCAGCAGGCCGGTGCGGCGGCGCCACTTATCCGGGCCCTCTTCACCAGCCAGTTCCTTACAGATAGCGGAGGTGCGGGTGTCCTGCCAGACGATGGCGTTGTAGACGGGCTCGCCAGTGTTCTTATCCCACACAACGGTGGTTTCGCGCTGGTTGGTGATACCGACAGAGTCGATATCTTCTACTGTTATATCGCCATTGGCCAAAGCCTCCCCCACGGCGCGGCGGGTGTTGCTCCAGATCTCCTGCGGGTCGTGTTCTACCCAACCCTTTTCTGGGAAGATCTGCTCGTGCTCGAGCTGGCCCACGGATACCTGATCGCCATCGTGGTTGAAGATGATGCAGCGGGTTGACGTGGTTCCCTGGTCAATAGCTGCGACGTATTTCTTATCACTCATGTGTCTAATTTCTCCTGTATAGGGGTTGGATTAAAGCGCAATGGACAGTAGACCAACGGCGACGGCCGAAAGCAGCGGGCCAACAATCGGCACCCAAGCATAGCCCCAGTTAGCGCTGCCCTTGTCCTTAATGGGTAGGACGAAGGCGTACATCAAGCGTGGACCCAAGTCACGAACCGGGTTGATGGCGTATCCCGTAGGCGTACCCAGGGACAGGCCGACGGCGACAACAACGAACGCCACACCGAAGTAGCTCAGCGGTCCCAGCTCGCCGCCGGCAGGGCCGAAGGCGATGAACATCAACAATACGGTAGTAGCGATGAACTCGGTCACCGTATTCCAGCCATTGTGCGGGTGAGCAGGGGCCGTGAAGAAGATACCGGCGGTTTCAGAATTGGCACCGGTGACATTGCCCTCTTCGTCGTAGTTATTCGCATCGAAGAGCTGCTTGAATGCGGCCCAGGCTAGGAAGGCACCGAACATAGCGCCCAGGATTTGGCCCAGCGCGTAGAACGGAACCAAGTTCCATTCGAGCGAACCATTGAGTGCGAGCATGAGCGTTACCGCAGGGTTCAAGTGACCGCCGGAGGGGTCGGCGACGCTGGCGCCGACGAAGACGCCCATGCCCCAGCCCAAGGCAATAACAATCCAGTCGGAGCCACGAGCGCCCGAGGTGCGGAGGTTTACCAGCGCGCACACGCCATTACCAAGAAGCAGCAGCAGCGTGGTGCCGATAAACTCCCACAAAAATGCATCAGATCCAGCCATAAGTGTCTCCCCTTATCCTTGAGTCTCGGTCGGACGAGCGGAGCCAGCGCGGACCAGAATGTCGTTAGCTTCGCGGTCAGTTACAGCTGCCTCAGCGGCCAGCTCTGCCTCGGTGTGCTTGGTGAAGGTATCCACCTCGAGCTGCTTGTCTTCCTCGCTCCAATCCAGCAGCGGAGCAACGAAGTCTGCAACAGCGGGAGCTGCGTTGACGCCACGGTCACCGAATTCGATGGCAACGCGGAGGCGACGGGTCAAGATATCGTCCAAGTGCAGCGCGCCCTCATGGGTGACGGCGTAGCGCACCTCAGCCCAGAGGTAGGTCTCTGCGCCAGGAACGGGCTCGAGCAAGGACTCGTCATCCTGCGCAGGAGCCAGAACCTCACCCAAAAGCGAACCGTAGCGGCCGAGCAAGTGCTCGATGAAGTCCTCGCTCAGGTTGTAGCGGCGGGCCAAGGTAGGAATCTGGTTGGCCAGTGCGTGGTAGCCGGCAGCACCCAGGATCGGGGTGTGCTCGGTGATGGATTCCGGCACCTTGCCGCCGAGTTCTTCCACGGCCAGGTCAACTGCATCCTTACCGATGACACGGTAGGTGGTGTACTTACCACCGGCAACGGAAACCATACCCGGAGCTACGCGAGCCACGGCGTGGTTGCGGGACAGGTTGGTGGTGGAATCGGACTTACCGGATAGCAGCGGGCGCAGGCCGGAGTAGACACCGACGATGTCATCACGGGTGATCTGGCGGCGCACGCGCTGGTTGACCTCATCCAGGATGTAGTCAATATCCGCCTTGGTGGGGGCGGGATCCGGCAGGGATAGGCCCTTTTCCCAGTCGGTATCGGTAGTACCGATGATCCAGTAATCGCCCCATGGGATGACGAAGAGGACGGACTTTTCGGTCACGAAGCACAGTGCTGCTTCTGCATCCAGGGCATCCTTTGGCACGACGATGTGCACGCCCTTGGAAGCGTGAACGGTGAACTTGCCTTCCACACCGGCCAGCTCCTGGATCTTGTCGTTCCAGACGCCGGTGGCGTTGATGAAGACCTTACCGCGCACGGTGGTCTCGCGGCCGGTGGCGGTATCACGGACCTTAGCGCCAACGACGCGGCCGCCGCGGTCCTTGTCAAAGCCGATGACCTCGGTATTGGTGCGCACATCGGCGCCGTACTCAGCGGCGCTGCGCAGCACGGTCATGGTGTGACGGGCATCGTCCACCAGGGTGTCGTAGTAGCGCACACCGCCGACGATGGCGTCTTCCTTCAGACCCGGGGTGACCTTGAGGGCACCCTTGCGGGTGAGGTGCTTTTGCATCGGCACGCTCTTTGCGCCACCCATGAGGTCATAAAGGGTAAAGCCACCGAACATCATGACGCGTTCCCATACGTGGTGGGTGAGCGGGAAGATGAACTTCAGCGGCTTGACTAGGTGGGGAGCCAACGTAGACATGTTGAGCTCGCGTTCCTTCAGGGACTCTGCCACGAGGCGGAAGTCAAACATTGCAAGGTAGCGCAGGCCACCATGGAACATCTTGGAAGAGCGGGAAGAGGTACCTGCGGCGAAGTCGCGGGACTCCAGCACTGCGGTCTTCAAACCGCGGGTCGCTGCATCCAGTGCCGCGCCGGCACCTACGGAGCCACCACCGATGATGACCACATCGTAGTCCTCATCCGCGTAGCCATTCCACACATTTTCAAAATATTCGGGGTTAAAGGATTGATTGCTTTGCTGGGTCATTATAGACCGCATCTCCTTCCTTGGTGCTCATGTGTGCTTGCTCCGACAAACAATGAATGAGATGGCGTAAGCACAGCTAAAAGCAAGTTTTGGATGATTCATGATGGCGACTATTGCACTCTAAAAAGAAGAGCCAATATCTCCTATCTCCTATGCTAGAGGTCACCGGGTAAACATTCACTAGAGGTTTCTCACACGTAACTTCCGGCCCCGTAAGCAGTCAATTTCCGCCCTTTGCTTAGTCATTCAAAAAGAAAACCACCCCCTCGCGGGGGTGGCAACGTCAACGTTTGCACACGGCTAATCTTTTTGTAGCCGGGCCATCGCTTCCAAAACCTCGGACATACCTGCGCGCTCGGCGGAATACGTCACTGCCTGCGCCTCCTTGACCACCTCGATGGGTGCGGTCTCTAGGGCAACGACCGGGATGTGATTCAAAAATTCTTCATCTCCTGGCTCATTACCAAAGACCAATGTCTCGCTCGGCTTGGCGTCCAAATCATCTAGGATGCAGTCCACGCCGGCGGCGGCCGTGGCCGAGGTAACCTTCATCGCTTCCTTGTCCACCAGCGGCTTTTCGGCCTGTTCATCAAGCTGGATATGCCACACCGCCTGCGGGACATCGAGATCCGCATCGCACGACACCACGATGAGTACCTCCGCCGCGGGGTAGATGCCTTCTAGCGCCGCCTTCAACCGCGGGGTCAGGGCACCATCTTCCCAGTTCAGCGTGCTTTGATGCGCCACTACTACGCGCGGGATGTCAGAAAACTGGGCCTTGAGCCGGTGCGGCAGGCGGGAAACGATCAGGCGCGATTGGGTCGCCGCGGCGAGCAATCCTTGCTCTACCACGGATCCTTCCCAGATCTCCTTGCTGCTTGCGGCAATTGAGGCCTGGGCCTGCGCCACATCGGTCTTCAATTGCGCCATGACATCGGCGACCTTATCCCTGCCTTCATCCAAGCCACGGGTCGCCTCTTCCACCACGGCATTGAGATTGGTTTTGACCCACTCCAAGGTATCGGCCGCGATGTGCTTCTTTTCCTGTGCCTCGTCGCCTTCGTGTATTTCCTGGGCTTCCTTACCTTTAGCAGAGGCCATGTGGTTGCGTACGAGTTCAACGGAGGAAACGGAAACGCGCTCTTTGAGCCCTACCAAGTCATCGCGCAAACGACGCACCCGGTGCCGCTCCGTTTCCACCTCCGCATCGCGCGCCTCGGCCTCTTCCAGCGTCGGGGCGGAACCGCCCTTGCGCGCGGGCACCCAATATTCGCCGGCGGGCATGGGTCCGAACTCCGCCTCGTAATCCTCCCAGAGTCCCTCCAGGGCCGCCTGCATGCGGCGGCGGATTTCTGCGGTATCGGCTTCTGGATCCCCGGTGGGATAATACGGCTCGAGCGCGGCGATAAAGACCGGAGTCTTGGTGCGTCCCAAGTTCTTCTTGTGGCCCTTTGTCCACAGGCGCTGCGAACCAAATATCACCTGCGGTACAACCGGCACGCCGGCTTCAAAAGCGATGCGGGATGCGCCGGTTTTCATGCTGCGGATTTCAAAGCTGCGGGAAATCGTGCCTTCAGAAAAGACGCCGACGAGCTCGCCGGCTTCGGCAAGCTCCACCGCCTTGCGCAAGGACTCTTTGCCATCGATGCGATCTACCGGCACGTGCCCCATGGCACGCAGCAGGGCGCCCACGCCCGGGGCACTAAAGATGCTGGCCTTAGCCAGAAAACGCACTAGACGCTTTTTGCGATAGGCAATGAACGCACCGAAGAGAAAATCCATATACCCGGTGTGATTGCACACGAGGACGGCGCCGCCGTCATCGGGAATATTTTCTTCCCCCGACAGACGCATCTGCAGGCCTTGGGCCAAGGTGAGGCCGCGCCCAAAGTGGGTGATCTGGCGGTACAAGAAATTCGTCGCAGCGTTCATGGTGCTCCTTTGGGTTTGCTCCGCAGGCTACTGCGGCGTGAGAACATCCTTGCCCACGAATGGGCGCAGGGCCTCTGGAACAACGACGGAGCCATCGGCTTGTTGGTGGTTTTCCAAAATTGCCACAATCCAACGGGTGGTGGCCAGGGTACCGTTCAAAGTGGCGGCTACCTGCGTTTTCCCGTTCTCATCGCGGTAACGGGTAGATAGACGGCGGGCCTGGAAGGTCGTGCAATTGGAGGTAGAGGTCAGCTCGCGGTAGGTGCCCTGGGTTGGCACCCACGCCTCGTTATCGAATTTGCGGGCAGCAGAAGAACCCAAGTCACCGCCGGCGATATCGATGGTGCGGTACGGCAATTCCATCGCAGCCAGCATTTCCTTTTCCATAGCGAGGAGCTTTTGGTGCATGTCCTCAGCATCTTCCGGCTTGCAGTAGACAAACATTTCTAGCTTGTCGAATTGGTGCACGCGCAGGATGCCGCGGGTGTCCTTGCCGTGGGAACCAGCCTCACGGCGGAAGCAGGAGGACCAGCCGGCGTACTGCAGGGGGCCATTGGACAGGTCGATGATCTCATCCTTGTGGTAGCCGGCCAAGGCTACCTCGGAGGTGCCCACGAGGTAGCGATCATCGGCCGGGAGGTAGTAGATCTCATCGGAGTGCTGGCCCAAAAAGCCCGTTCCGGCCATGATCTCTGGGCGCACCAGAACCGGCGGGATCATCAGCTGGAAGCCGGCTTCCCGTGCCTTCTGCGCCGCCAGCATCAGCATGCCGAGCTGCAAAAAGGCGCCATCGCCGGTGAGGTAGTAGAAGCGGGCACCGCCGACCTTCGCACCGCGCTTGACGTCAATGAGCCCCAGGGACCCGCCGAGCTCAAGGTGGTCCTTTGGCTCGAAATCGAAGTGCGGGATCTCGCCTACTTCTTCAACGAGAACAAAGTCATCCTCGCCGCCGGCGGGCGCGCCTTCGACGACGTTATCGATCTTGTACTGCAGCTCTTCCACCGTGGCCTCAGCCGCGGCCCGAGCCTCTTCTGCTTCTTTTACCTTGGCCTTGAGCTCATCTGCGCCTTCCAGCAACGCTGGGCGTTCATCTGGGGAGGCCTGACCAATCTTCTTACCCAGGGATTTCTGCTGGGAACGCACCTCGTCTGCCTTCTGGATGGCAGAGCGACGCTTCTCATCGGCTGCGAGGAGCTGATCCACGAGCGAGGGGTCTTCCCCACGGGTGACCTGAGAGGCGCGGACAACGTCTGGGTTTTCACGGAGTAGCTTGAGATCAATCACGGAACTGATTCTAGCGCACTGCCTTTGCCTTGCCGTGGTAATAACCAGCGAATTATTATGGAATCATGTCCTCCTTAGAATTGCCGGCCCGCGAGATTAGCGATGGCCCCACCCCAAAGCACGCCCAATTGCACGATATTCTGGAGGAATTATGTAATACCACCCTCAAACCCGGTGATATCCTCCCTGGTGAGAGGCTCTTGGAGGAGACCTACGGTGTCTCCCGCATTACGGTGCGCCGAGCCATCGGGGATCTCGTTACCGCCGGTAAATTGCGCCGCGTGCGCGGAAAGGGCACGTTCGTTGCCCCCAACCCCTTGGTATCGCGCCTGCACCTGACCTCCTTTTCCGATGAAATGAGCGCCCAGGACGTGGTGGCCTCCTCCAAGATTCTCAATAGCGGCCGCGCTAGCGCACCGGAGGCGGCCACCAACTTCTTTGGCACCCCTGCCACAGAGGAACAGATTCATTTGCGCCGGCTGCGCTTGGGCGATGGCGAGCCTTATTCCATCGATGACGGCTGGTACAACTCCACCTTTGCGCCGAGCCTGCTGGAAAATGACACCTATAACTCGGTGTACTCGATTTTGGATAAGACGTTTGGCGTCCCCATCACGGACGCGGACCAGACCGTATCCGCCATTGCCGCCAATGAGGAGATTGCGCCGCTTCTCGATGTCCCCGTGGGTTCCCCACTGCTGCACATCGTGCGCTGCTCGCGTTCGGGGGATAAGCCCGTGGAATGGTGTTCCTCGGTCTACCGCACCGATAGGTACCACCTGAATACCCGGGTTTCCCGGGATACCTCAATCTAGAAAAGACCCTGCTTAAGGGGTAAGATAATGGGCCTTATGAAGAAATCACCTGCGTGGCGCTCCGCTGTGGCCGTCCAGATTGCCTTGATCTCAGCAATCGCGGCGGCCGTTTTCATGGGCATCTACGGCATTGCCAGCAACCACGGCTCCAACGGGGCCGATAATACGGCCTCTTCTGAGCAGTCCGCTGAGGGCGGTGCGGATGGCTCGGGATCTTCCGATTCCAAAACGGAGCCTTTTACCTCCGCTTCCGCCGGATCCTGCGTGACGTGGGATATCAACGAGGATGGTTCTGCCGCTTCCTTCAAAGAGGTGGAATGCTCCGAGCAGCACCGCTTCGAGGTCTCCACCGTGGAGGATCTCAGCGTCTACCCCACCAGTGAATTCGGCCCAGATGCCTCGCGGCCCGCGCTTACCCGCCAGCACCAGCTGCGCGATGAGCTCTGTGAATCCGCCACGGTGAGCTACCTGCACAGCAAGTGGGATCCGCACGGCAAATACGATATTGCCTCCATCCTGCCGCCGGAATCCGCGTGGAATAACGGTGACCGCACCCTGCTGTGTGGCCTACAAACCACCGATGATCACGGCGTACCGCAGTTGACCACCGGCAATGTCGAGGCCTCCGAGCAGGCCAATCTGGCTAAGCCGGGCGAGTGCTTGGCCATCGATGATCAGCAGGTACCGCACGTCGTGGACTGCGGCCAGCCACACCAACTGGAGACAGTATCCGTCATCGACCTGGGCAAGAAATTCCCCGACGCGTACCCGGATGGCAAGGAAATGGATAAATTCCTCTCGGATACCTGCACGGCCGCCGCCGAGGACTACCTGGGTGGGGAGGAGCAGCTCTACCAATCCACGTTGCAGCCGTTCTGGGGAACCGTGTCTGAAGAGTCCTGGAATGGCGGTACCAAGTCCGTGAACTGCTCGCTCGTCCACGCCCGCGATGATGGCGGCTTTTCCTCCATCACCGGCGCCGCCACCGGCGGCCGCCAGGCGCTTTCCATCGACGGCAACCCGCCGGAAGAGCGCCCAGAGCGCAACCCGATTCGCGATAATAAGCCGGCGCCGTAAATGTATTCCGTATCGGAAGAACGCTTCGAGGAAATGGTCAATGATGCCCTCGATCAGGTGCCCGAGGAATTCGTGCGCAAGATGCGCAACTTGGTGATCATGGTGGAAGAGGAAAACCCCGATGATCCCACCTTGCTAGGGCTCTATGAGGGCGTGGCCCTGCCCCAGCGCACCTTCGACCACACCGGGTATTTGCCCGATGCCATCTTCATCTATCGCAGCACGCTACAGCGCTGGGCCGCGTCAGAAGAAGACTTGGCCGAGCAGGTCAAGGTCACGGTCTTCCACGAGCTAGGCCATTACTTTGGCATGGAAGAACACGAACTGCACCAGCTGGGCTGGGGTTAGAGATCGATATCGGCCCAGCGGGTAAGCGTCCATTCGCCGAATTTCTTGCCACGCGGCTCCATCACGGTAAAGCGGCAATTGGGCATATAGCCGGTATAGGCAAAGTCCGCATCCGCGCCGGTGGCGTGCTTGGTTACCACACGGATAGCGGCGCCGTGGCTAACGAGGATGACATCGCGGTCATCGGCAAGCTGCGCCGCAATCTCTTCCAACGCCGGCTGGAAACGCGAAAGCACGTCCTGGAGCCGCTCGCCGCCTTCCATGGCGGCCTGGCTATCGCCATAGCACCAGCCGCGCATGGCCGTATCGTGGCTGCGGTGGGCGGCCTCGCTGGCATCGAGCTCCCAATCGCCGGCGAAAATCTCCTGCACATTCGGGATGACATCGATGGGAATGGAAAAGCGCGGCAGGCCCCGCTCCTGTTCAAAGGCGCGCGCCGCCAAGGTGGCGGTCTGCTGCGCCCGCAGCGCAATCGAGCACTTGAATTCGACCTCGCGCTCGCCCACAAAACCCGCTAGTTCCCGGCCCACCTCCGTGGCCTGGTTGCGCCCCAGATCCGTAAGCTCCGCGCCCGGCGGGCGGGTATCAAGCAGCCGGGAGACGTTGGAATGGGTTTGGCCATGGCGCAGCAGGATGATTCTTCCAGTCATGCGTCCAGATTATTGACCTCTGCGCGCCCTCGCCACCCAGGCATCCGCCTCAGCCAAGTCCCGCGGCGGGTGGCCAGCGGGCGTCGCGGTGGGCCAGGAGCCCAAAAAGCGCAGTTCCTCCGCCCGCAACCACACCGCGCGCAGGGCCTCAGCAACCGGCTGGTCATCGATGTGCCCAATCAAGTCCACATAGAAGCGGTAGTTACCAAAGGTTTGGCGCGTCGGCCGTGACTCAATCCGGGAGAGATCCACCCCACGGTGGGCAAAATCTTGCAGGGCCCCCACCAGGGTTCCCGGCTGGTTGGGCAGGGTGAAAATGACGCTGGTGCGGTCCTGGCCGGTGCGCGCGGTCGGGCGCCCCGGCAGACCCACCAACACGAAGCGGGTGGCCGCGCCCTGCACGTCAGCCACGCCGCTCGCCCTGGTTTCTAGGCCGAAGATTTCGGCCGCCCGCGCTGGCGCCGCCGCAGCGTCGACCTCCCCGCGCGCTACGGCCTGCGCCGCCGCCGCATTCGAACTAGCCGGCACGAATTCCACGCCCGGTGCGTTCTCTGCTACCCAGCCGCGGATTTGTTGGAAGGCCACCGGATGCGTGCTCAGGCGCGCGATGTCTTTCGTTCCCGGCCTTGTCATGATGCTGAAGGTAACGGGGATATCTACCTCGCGGTAAATCTGTACGGGATCGCCTTCTACCAGTGCATCAAAGGTCGTCGTCACCGCTCCATCCACGGAATTTTCGATGGCGACGCAGGCATAATCGGCCTGCCCGGCGCGCACCGCCGCCACCGCCGCCGATGGCGAGTCCACCGGCAGGGTCTCCACGGTCTCCCCGCGCGCTTCCCACTCGGCGGCGAATTTGTGCACGGCGGCCTCAGTGAACGTACCGGCGGGGCCTAAGAAAGCGATGGTTGTAGTCATGCCCGTCACCTTAGCCCACTAGACTGGTGCGCCATGGACTTTTCCATAGAACGACTGCGCGCAGAGGTGCAGGGCATGAGCCCCGCAGAGCACGGTTTTACCTACCTGGATCTGCAACACGCGCCTACCCGCACCGGCCGGCTGCGCGGGTGGGTCCTGTCTGCAAAGGATCTCAACGATGTCGCGGGCATGCCCACCACTTTGGGCAATGCCAAGCGCACGTACTATCCCGCGGTCAGCGAGCCGTTCATTGCGACATTGGAAAAGCAGGGCGCCACATTCATTGGCAAGTCCTCCACCCCGGAGTTGGGCTTGCGCGTCGATACGGAGCCTGTGGATCTTCCCCACCCCGATAATCCCCTTTATCCAGGCCGCACCCCGGGCGGATCTTCTGGCGGCGCGGCCGTCCAGGTAGCCCGCGGCCTCGTGCGCGCGGCCCAGGCCAGCGATGGCGGCGGTTCTATTCGCGTTCCCGCCGCGGCCTGCGGGGTCGTGGGGTTTAAGCCTGCGGGCAGCAACCTCGGCACGGAGGGGTTTATTACCCGCACCGTGGCCGATAATGCGTTCCTGCACGGCCATCGCATGATCACCCCGCGCGCCCGCATTGGGCTCTTGCTGGAGCCGCTTTTTGCCGCGACCCGGGTGGAGGCCCACCATCTGCGGGCGGCACGCGAGGCCGCAGATCGGCTGCGCGCCGCGGGGTTCGAGGTCGTCCCCATTGCGCCTTATCCGCAGGCAGGGGCCACATTTGCGCACTTCCGCGAGATCTTTACCTCCCGGTTTGTCGGTCTGCCGCAGGCAGAAGGCTACGCGGCTTGGGTGGCCCAGCAAGGCGCTACCGTATCCGCCGCCGAGCTAAGCGCCGCGCAGCGCCATGTCCGCCACCTCCCGGAGCTCTTGGCGCAGCAGTGGCGGGTCGATGCCATTATCACGCCCATGCTCACCGCGGATCCGCCGCCGCGGGGGCATTTCCTGTCCCTTCCGCACGCGGAGAATTTCGACGCCCAAACGCGCTGGTCACCCTGGGCCTCGCTGTTTAATATGGCACAATTGCCCGCCATCTCCGTTCCTTGGGCCATCCCCGCGCACCCGCCCGTCGGCGTGCATGTGGGAGGCATTACGCTTTCCAATGCCCAACTTTTAGGCCTCGCCCACATCCTGCACCCATGACCAAGAACCTCCGCGCCGAGCTACTCATCGTCCTGACCCTGACCTTTGGTATTTCCGGGGTCCGGGCGGTGCTGCGGCTTATCAATTCGCTGGCTGCCCCGCAGCCGCTCAATGAGCAATCCGTCACACTCAACTCCAGCCAATCCAGCCTGGCGTGGGTGGATTTGGGCCTGCAATTGTGCTCGGCGGCGGTCCTTTTTGCCTATGGTGCGCTAGCACTTTTCCTGCTGGCACAAGACCACATTAAACCGGCCGCCTACCGCGCCTCTGATTGGTTGCACGGCGCGGGACTCGCCGCGCTCATCGGCATCCCAGGCCTCGTTTTGTATTTCGCCGCGGTGCAATTTGGCTGGAGCAAAGAAGTCATCCCCGGTGACTTCGACAATGCGTGGTTAGAAATCCCGGTATCCCTCATCAAGGCCGCCGCCAATGCCTTTGCAGAAGAGACCGTGGTGGTCATGTGGCTGATGACCAGGCTGCGCCAGGCGCGCTGGTCGCTGCCGGCCGCCTTGGCGGCAAGTTCCATCCTGCGCGGTTCATACCACCTGTACCAGGGGGTATCGGCCGGCTTTGGCAATATCATCATGGGCATAATCTACGGCTACTACTATCACCGCACCGGCCGCATGTGGCCGCTTGTCATCGCGCACTTTCTTATCGATGCCATCGCTTTCCTCGGCTATTCCTTCGGCCTTTCTGTACTTTAAGTGTGGCTTGCTCGCGGAGAAAGCGGGGGAATTGGCCGGCGCCTTGTAAGGTATAGCGCATGACTGAATCAGGACGAGATCCGCATCGGGAGGCGCGCCGCGCTGGCGATAGCTCATCCAGTGAGTTCGTCCTTGGGGCCGATGGCCGTCCCCTCAAGGACCGCTACGGTCGGCCAATTCGCCGCCGGCCGCGCACGAATCGTGCCGAGCCGCAGCAGCATATCCCACGCCAGGAAACTCCTACCCGCTACCCCAGCCAGTACCGGGCCCAGCAGCAGCGTTCCTCGCAGCAACCACCACAGCGGCCACAACAGCCACAGCAACGGCCGCCACGGCGACCACAACGATCGCAGCCGCAATCGCCGCAGCAGTTGCAACAGCGCTACCAGCCACAGCAAGCGCAGCAACCGCCCCGCCACCATTCCAAGCCACACAGTCGCCGGAAAAAGACCAATCCAGTCAAACGATTCTTTGGCTGCGCCGGCATCTTTGTCCTCTTCGTCGTGGTGTGCAGCCTTATCTTCGCGCTGTGGGCCGATACGCGCCTGACCCGCGTGGATGCCCTCCCGGATGAGCAGGTGGCCAATACCTCTGGCACCAATTGGCTGTTGGTGGGATCCGATTCCCGCCAGGGCCTGTCCGAAGAGGAGCAACAAGCGCTCGGCACCGGTGGCGATGTGGGCGAGGGACGCACCGATACCATCATGCTCCTGCATATCCCGCGTTCCGGCCAAGCCCAACTGGTCTCCATTCCACGCGATAGCTACGTGGAAGTACCCGGCTTCGGCATGGATAAGATCAACGCCGCTTTTGCCTACGGCGGGCCAAAGCTCCTAGCACAAACCGTAGAGGGCAATACTGGCCTGCACATTGACCACTATGCCGAAATTGGCATGGGTGGTTTGGCCAATGTGGTCGATTCCGTCGGTGGCGTCGATATCTGCGTGCCAGAGCCCATTAATGACCCGCTGGCGGGCATCGATCTGCAGGAAGGCTGCCAGAAGCTAGAGGGCAGCGATGCGCTGGGTTATGTGCGCACCCGCGCCACCGCGATGGGCGATCTCGACCGCGTGCAGCGCCAGCGCGAGTTCTTTGCGGCGCTCCTAGATAAGATCACGTCCCCGGCCACGCTGATTAACCCCTTCCGGTCTATTTCCCTGATTAACCACACCGCCTCCTCTTTCATCGTGGGCAATGGCGACCACGTATGGCACCTGGCCCGCGTGGCGCTCGCGATGGGCTCCGGCGTGGATACGGAAACCGTCCCCATCGGCGGGTTCCAGGACACCGTCGTGGGCAATGTCGTGCTCTGGGACGATGAAGGCGCCCAACAGCTCTGGGACTCTATGAAATAGGCCTGAACTCAATCTTCGTACCGGAAAAACGTTATTGAGAAACCAGCAAGTGTGGTTGCTATGAAGAATTCAGGGTGAATTCTCCATTCCACAGGATCCATGGAGAACATCCTAATTATGCCAAGCATGAAGACTATTGCGCTGGCGGCTGCAAGAGCCCAGGCTATGCGCCGAGGCCCTGAGTTTTTCTTGTTCATACCTTGACCCGTCCTACCTAGATTGCGAAGAAAGCGGCCCTTTCCTCCTCGTCTTTTCGAGGTAAAGGGCCGCTTTGGTGTGGTGCGTTTAGCGCAACGTCACCTGGCGGGACTTGATGTTTTCTAGCTGCTTGCGCTCCTCTGCGTTCAATTGCGCGTCATTGGAGATTTCTTCTTCCAAGGCCTTATCTACGCCCGCGAGCTTGTCCTCATAAGAGGAGTAATCAACCTCAGGCTGCACGTCAAAGACGGGAGCAATAAGGCCGTGGGTGCGGAATACTCCGGCAAACTTGGTGTCCTCGCCCAAGTTCAGCTCGCCGCGCGCGGCGACTCGCGCCAGGGCATTGAGAAACGCGGCCTCATCGTCATTCGGGCGCACCCAGCGCACGTGCGCTTTGCCGCCGCCGGCATTGGCCCAAAAGGCGGTACCGGTAATGTCCTTGCCCACCTGGTGGGATTCGATGACCGAGTCATTGGCGGCGCGCATGGACTGCGATACCTCAGGGGTGACCTGCGCGCCTTCCGGAATCCACCAGCTGAAGTCCTGGTGAACTTCGATGTCGAGGGTGGTTGCGGCATCGATAAGCTCACTAAGCTCCGGCTGCGAACCATCGGCCGCGGTCGATTCCAGGGTCGAGCCTGGTTCGTTGTTCTTTACCCAGTTCAGGGCGAAGGCCAGATCCCGGCCAGGGTTGTGGGTGTGGGACTGCACCTGCAGTGCCACAAAAGCATCGCCGCCGAATTCCTCATCGCGGATCAGCGCCGCGGTGGCGCCCGGGAGGACGGTAGAGACGTAGACGTTCCTATCGCAGCCCTTCACGTCGAGCTTCGCAAAAGCGGAGGGCACGAACTCTTGCATGGCAACGAGGGAAGCCTCCGCCGCAAGGCCGCTATAGGGGCGCGGGTCCTTTTCTAGGGCGGCGCGCTCTTTGGCGCGGGCAGCAAGCTTCGCCTGACGGCGGGACATGCCCTCAGGCAGGTCTTCTTGTTTCTTTTTCTTCTTGGCCATGCCTCCAAGATACCTGCTTTCTACAGCTCAATAGCGCGCAGGGCCACCTCCGGCTGATTGGTGGCAAGCATGTCCACGCCGTTGGACCAGGCCCACTTCATGTCCTCCGGCTTATCAACGGTCCACATATACGTGGGCAAACCCTGCGCACCGATAATCGCCGCCTGCATCTTGGCGCGCAGCAGGGAAACCCCCAGGGCGCTCGGGCGCGACCACATGAAATCCGAGCGATTAAAATGGCGTTCCCAGTCTCGGCGCAGGTAAATGCGGTCAATATGCGGTGCCAAAATTTTCATGCGCCGGATGGCCTTATGGGAAAAGGAAATAACGTGCATGCGCGGATCCTCATCGAGCCCGGCGGCGCGCAGCCGTTCCATAACCCGCTTTTCCAAGGCACTACCTTGCCCGGAGGGGTGCTTGGTTTCAATATAAAGGTGGTGGGGCTTGTCCCCCAGCATGGCCAGGAGGTCATCGAGAAGCATCATGCGCTGCCCCTTGCCGATGTCGACCTCGCTCAGCTCCCGCCAGTCCATCGCCGAAACTCGCCCGGCGCGCCCCGTCGTTCGCTCCAAGGTGGGATCGTGCTGGACTACCACCTTGCCGTCGCGGCTTAACCGCACATCGCACTCCACGCCATGGATAGGAAGCTCCATGGCCTTTTCAAAAGCTAAGGGGGATAGCTCCGGGTATTTTCCGGAATATCCCCTATGCGCGACGATGTGCACTAGCCAAAGAACTTTTCTTTGATGTCATTGAGCGTCTTTGCAGAAGCGTCGAAGCGCTCCTTTTCGTGCTCGTTGAGCTGCAGTTCTACTGGGCGCACGATGCCGGTGCGGTTCACGATGGCCGCGGTGCCGATGTAGAGGTCCTCCACGCCGTACTCGCCCTGCAGGTAAGCAGAGACGGGAAGCGCCACGTCCTGGTTCTGGATGATCGCGGCGGTAATGCGTGCAAGCCCCATGCCGATGCCGTAGGAGGTCGAGCCCTTTGCATCGATAATGGAGTAGGCGGCGTCGCGGGTTTCTTCAAAGATCTTTTCAATGCGCTCGGCGTATTCCGGATCCTTTTCCAGCTTCTGCGAAAGCGGCACACCGGCAACATTCGCGGTGGAGACGGCCGGTAGCTCAGAATCGCCGTGCTCACCAATGATGTAAGCGTGTACGGACTTCGGTGCCACGCCTTCCAATTCACCCAGCATGTAGCGGAAGCGCGCGGAATCCAGAATCGTACCGGAGCCGATGACCCGCTTGTGGTCAAAGCCGGAGGCCTTCCATACCGCGTAGGTCAGGATATCGACCGGGTTGGAGGCGACTAGGAAGATGCCGTCGAAGTCATTAGCAATGACATCCGCGACGATGCTGTTCATGATCTTGACGTTCTTATCCACCAGGTCAAGGCGGGTTTCACCGGGCTTTTGGGCAGCGCCGGCACAGATGACGACCATGTCAGCGTCCGCGCAATCCGCGTAGGTGCCCTTGGTGACGCGGGTGCGCTGTGGCGACCAGACTACGCCGTGGTTGAGGTCCATGACATTGCCTTCCAGCTTCCGCTCATCGATGTCGATGATGGCCAGGTGGTCGACGATGCTCTGGTTGACCAGTGCGTAGGCGTAAGCGACTCCCACGTCACCCGCGCCAATGAGAACGACTTTATTTCCTACATGCTTTGCCATAACCCCATTGTGCAACGCTTAGCGGGGTTTTGCATGCGGATTGTTTCACACTGCGCAACGGAACATGTTCTGGGATAATGGGCAACCATGAAACGCGCCTTCAGCCGCGCTGCACTAATTTCTCTTGGCGTAGTCGCGGATCTCACGCCCGTCGTCCGCATGACCAGCCGACAAACGTTGCCGCCTCATATGTCGGCCGGAATTTTAGGCGCAGAGCTGGCCACGTGGGCCGCGGTATCCCCGTCCCTGCTGCCCCGCCCGTGGTGGGTAACGGCGGCAAATGTATCTATCGGGCAGGCCATCGGGCACCTCGGGGCGGCCTCGACGAGCTTTGTGCTCAACCGGCTGGGCAAACGCCCGCAAGACCGTTTGGGCCCGCAACACCGCCAAATCTTGCACTTAGCTATTGGCGCCGGCACCGCCTTCAACGCGGCGCTCTCGCTGCGCAACCAGGAAAAGCAGGCGGGTCTGGTCAATAAGCAACTGGTTCGCGGTCCGGCTACCGCGGCCATCGGCCTAGCCGCCGGCACCGCCGGATACGGTGCCCTGCTCTTGGTAGGCGAGGCCGCACAACTAACCGTGACCAAGTTATCGCGTCAATTGGGTCGCTGGGTTCCAGCACTCGTGGCCTGGCCGGTCGTCACCGCAGGTCTAACCTTGGCCGCGGTGGGGCTATCGGACCGCGTGGTATTCCGTCGCTGGATCCGTTCGCTCTCCCACAAGGCACAGCGCTTAAACAAGCAAATCTTTCCCGGTACGTCGATGCCCTGGGAGCCGGAGCGCTCCGGCAGCCCATGGTCACTTGAACCTTGGTCCGCGCTGGGGCAACAAGGGCGGCGTTTTGTCTCTAACGGTCCGCGCGCCCGCGATATTCGCACCGTCACCGGCGCTCCCGCCAAAGAACCCATCCGCATTTATGCCGGCTATATCCCAGGGCGCTCCTTTGCCCAAGCGGCGAAGAAGGTGCGCTCAGAATTGCAGCGCACCGGTGCGCTGCGCCGGGATACCATCGTCATTCAGATGCCCGCGGGATCCGGGTGGATTAATAACTGGGGCGCGAGCTCCTATGAGTTTTTAACTGCCGGTGATTGCGTCACCGTCACCATGCAGTATTCCTACCTGCCCTCGGTTTTTGCCTACCTCGTGGATAAAAACGCGCCCAAGCGCGCCGCGGCCGAGCTCATTTCCGTGGTGCAAGAAGAAATTGACAAGCTCCCAGAAGAAGACCGCCCGCGTCTCTACCTTGCGGGAGAATCCTTGGGCGCCTACGCCATTATGGAAAACTTCCAGAACAAGGAAGAACTTCTCGCCGCCTGCAGCGGCGCGGTCTTTTCTGGCCCGCCGCGGATGACGCGCTTTACCCAGCGCCTGCGCCGCGATATCGGCTCGCTCGAGCGACTTCCCGTCATCGATGGCGGACAACACGTCCGCTTTGTTGCCCAACCGGAGCACTCGCGCCGCGATGCCTTTGGCAACGATTTTTCCTCGAGCTGGCGCCGGCCCCGCGTGCTCATTGCCCAGCATGCCTCCGATGCCATCGTGTGGTGGGACCTAAACCTAATGTTCCGCCGCCCCACCTGGATGCACGAACCCCAACCGGAAACACTCCGAGCGGATACGCTCCGCCACCTGCGCTGGGCGCCGTTTATTACTTGGTGGCAGATTGGCCTAGACCAGATCAACTCCCTAAACGTCCCAGGCGGCCACGGGCATAATTATTTTCAGGAGATGCTCTGGTACTGGAACGAGGTCCTAGGCTCCCAATCGCGCCTGAACCTCACTCCAAAATTAGCCGGAAAAATCGCCGGATTTATCCGCCTCGACGCCTAATCGCACTTCACACCAGTGCTGTGGTGCGGGCAGTACCCGTTCGGCACCTTGTGCAGGTACTGCTGGTGCTCGTCTTCGGCCAGGTAGTACTCGCCAGAGTCCGTATCAGCTAAGCGTTTTACTTCGGTCGTGGTTTCCCCAAAACCAAATTCTTTGAGTTTATTCGCGTAGCTATCCACGATTTTTTGGATCTCTTCCCGCTCTTCTTCGGTACGGGGATAAAACGCGGAACGGTACTGCGTGCCCACGTCATTTCCCTGGCGGAAGCCCTGCGTCGGATCGTGGGCTTCCAGGGCCTTCACCACGAGCTCGCGCAAGGAGATCTTCTCTGGGTCGTAGGTAACTTCCACGGTTTCTGCATGGTTTGTTTGCCCGCGGCAGACCTCATAATACGTGGGGTTCGGGGTGGTGCCGCCGGCGTAGCCCACAGATGTGGACTCGACGCCATCGGTCTCCCAAAACATCTTTTCCGCACCCCAGAAACAGCCCAGGGCAATCAAAATCGATTTCTGGCCGTCCTTCCACGGGCCGGTAATTGGGGTATTCAGCACCGCGTGCGGGGCTGGGTCCAAGACCGGCTCGCTGCGGCCCGGCAAGGCATCTTCCGCAGCCACCATCTTCGGTTCTGGTTTAAACATCCACATCAGTTAAAGCTCCTTTCTCCATTTCCCTAATAACGTTGTACTGGGCAAATAGATTCCCGGGCCACTAAATATTCGCTGTAATTGCAGATTTCAAATTAATCATGGCGAAATCTTTCGATCGTGCCTATCATCGGGACACGTACCCGAAGAAAGGATTACACAAATGGCTGTTTACGAACTTCCTGACCTCCCATACGCATACGATGCACTGGAGCCACACATCTCCGCAGAGATTATGGAGCTCCACCACGACAAGCACCACGCAACCTACGTGAAGGGTGCTAACGCTGCCCTCGAGGCACTGGAAGAGGAGCGCAACGGCGAGGCTAACCCAGACCGTATCCGCGCCCTGTCCAAGAACTTGGCATTCAACTTGGGTGGCCACACCAACCACTCCATCTTCTGGAAGAACCTGTCCCCGAACGGTGGCGGCCAGCCCACCGGCGAGCTGGCAGAGGCTATCGACCGCGACTTCGGTTCCTTCGAGAAGTTCCAGGCACACTTCGCTGGTGCCGCTACCTCCCTGCAGGGTTCCGGCTGGGCAGTGTTGGGTTACGACCACATCGCTGACCGCCTGATCATCGAGCAGCTCACCGACCAGCAGGGCAACGTTTCCGTTGACTTCACCCCGCTGCTCATGCTCGATATGTGGGAGCACGCTTACTACCTGCAGTACAAGAACGTGAAGGCTGACTATGTCAAGGCTGCTTGGAACGTCTTCAACTGGGACGACGTTGCAGAGCGTTTCGCTGCAGCTAAGAAGTAACTTTTAACTTAGTTACTTTCTGCCGCCTTTCCTTACTGGAAGGGCGGCATTTTTATGTTTGCGCTAACCCCATCAAGGGTGTGGCGCAATTTACACCGCCGCCTGTGAGGAGAATGCTGATATGCATGACCAGAAACCGGCGCGCCACCATCGCCATGCTCCTTTTGGGCTTGGCGGTGTTTTCTAGCCTCTATACCACCCAAGCAATTTTGCCCACGTTGGTAACGGATATGGGCATCTCACACACTGAGGCGGCCATGACCGTGTCGGCCGCCACCGGCGCGTTAGCCATCTGCGTGGTTCCGGCGTCCATCCTTTCTGAGCGCTATGGGCGCGGGCGCATCCTCCTCATTTCCGCCATCGCCGCCACCATCCTGGGCCTCGTGGTGCCCCTAGCCCAAGAAGGCTGGCAGCTCATTGCCCTGCGCGGGCTGCAGGGCGCGATGTTATCTGGTGCTCCGGCGACGGCCATGGCCTGGCTATCAGAAGAGCTCGAGGATCATGCTTTGCCTAAGGCGATGGGCCTTTATATTGCCGGTAATTCCGTGGGCGGGCTCACCGGCCGCATTATTCCCGCTGGCTTGGTGGAGTTTTCCTCATGGCGCTGGGCGATGCTCGGCTCCGCCGTGGTCTCCCTGGCCTTTGCCATCACCTGCTGGTTCCTCCTGCCCGCCCAGCGGAATTTTCACCCCAAGCCAATTCATTTCCGCTCCGAGCTGAGCGCGGTCTTTGGACACTGGGCAAATAAGGATCTTGCCACACTATTTATCGTTGCCTTTTTATCCATGGGCACGTTCGTGTCCATGTATAACTTCCTCACCTTCCGCCTGACTGGGGATTTTGGCCTGTCGCCGGCGCTGGCTGGTTTTACCTTCCTGTTTTATCTCTCTGGCACGTGGTCCTCGGCTCGGGCGGGCACGCTGGTCGCGCGCATTGGGCACGGAAAAACGATGGTCGGTTCCGCCGCGCTCTTTACCGTGGGCATTATCCTCTGCGCCGGCAACCTGGCAATGACGCTTATTGGCATGGTGTGCCTGACCATCGGTTTCTTCGCGGTGCACTCCACCGCATCTGGCTGGGTGGGGCAACTGGCCACCCACGACCGCGCCGAGGCGTCCTCAATGTACGTTTTCTGCTATTACCTGGGCTCATCCATCGTGGGCGCATTGGCAGGCACGCTTTTCGATGCCCTCACCTGGCACCAATTCATCGCCTGCTTCGCCGCCTTCGCGCTCGCTCTCACGGGGTTGACTTGGACCAAGGTTAAATCCGACTAAACTCGGTTTTATGCCTCAAGATAAGTGGTCGAGCCGCACCTGGCACCGCAAAGCCTCACGCCCCGTGTCCATCTGGATGATGGTCTTCATCGTGGTGGGCGCAGCACACATTTTCGTGCCCAATTATCGCTGGGTACTAATCCACCTCTTCACGTTGGGCCTAGTCACCAACAGCATCCTGGTGTGGTCGCAGCACCTCACGGAAAAATTCGTGCAACAAAAACTGCCGGATTCCGCCCGCCCCAAACAGCTCGCGCGCATCTATATCCTCAATATCGGCATCATCATCGCCGTTGCGGGCCAAATCCTCGTGCAATTCTGGGCTCACCACTGGATACTGACCCAGATCGGTGCCACGCTTATCGCGCTTACCGTTTTATGGCACGCGGTGGCCTTGTTTACCCAGTGGCGCTCCGCTAAGGATAAGCGCTTCCGCCCAGTTGTCGGCGCCTATGTACTATCCGCGCTGTGCCTGCCGGTAGGTGCAGTCTTCGGCGCAATCCTGGCCATTCACCCGGGCGATCCGCAGTTGCTCTTGGCCCATATCGCCGCCAATATCGGCGGTTTCATCGGCCTTGCCGCGGCAGGTTCGTTGACCATTCTCTTTCCCACCATCTGGCGCACGCAGGGCACCAATGAGCGCATGTCCTCCTCGTTCCTGCTACTTACCCTGGGCGTGATGGCAACGACGATCGGCGCGTTCCTGAACTTCCCGCAGCTCGGGCTGATTATCTATTGCATCGGCTGGATCTTGAGCCTGCAGCAGTGGCTCGGCAATGTCATCGACGTCGCCCGCGCACCGCGCGACCGCGTTAACTTTGCCTCCGTCTCGGTGCTGATGGCCGCGCTCTGGCTGGTGCTTTCCCTGACGTACTACACCACGCAGCACTTCCTCGTGGCAGAACCAGGGCTTCCCACGCTCGGCCTCGTGGTGGGCTTTGCGGCGCAGCTGCTCATCGGAGTCATGAGTTATCTTCTTCCCACCACCATGGGCGGCGGCCCCGGCGCGGTCCGCGCAGGACTGCAAGAGCTGGATCGGTGGGGCCTATTGCGCGCCACATTCGTCAATGGCGGCCTGCTTATCTGGATCGCCACGGATATCTCCGTGCTCAAGGTAGTGGCCTCGCTGTTATGCATCGGCTCTTTGGCGGTCTACCCCATATTCATCGCCCGCGCGGTCAAGGCCCAAAAGCAGGTGTTGATGAAAAAGGCGGAAGGTCCCGAGCCAAAAACCACCGCGGACTGGAACCAAATCTATATCGGCATTGGCATCCTGCTGTTCATATATGTCTTTATTGCCGCGCTCTAGAGCTCCGGGATTCCCGGCGCGCCGTCGCTCATCCACTCACGCACTATCCGGGTGGCGTGCACATCGCCGGCGTTATAGTCCAAGAGGCGCTGCCGGACGCTCATGTCGCCGGCCAGGGCCTCCCGGCGCGCGTTCACGGATTCCTCGCCATCAAAGTCCTCGTCCGGCCACCGGAATCCCGCCACTGGGGCCACCACTTTGAGTCCCAGCCCAAAGGGCCCCGCGAAGGATCTCTTCACGTAGGCAAACATATCCACCCACTCCGGGGAAGAGATAAAGTCTTCTACTTCCCGTTCATCTACCTCCCGGAAGCGCTGCGCGGAACGGCGCATCCAGTGGTTCTCGCCGTGGGCGGAATAGCAATAAGCGGCAAAGGTCTTGCCCTCCGCATGCGCTGTATCGCGCAACCGCATCAACCACCGCCAAAATTCGGCGAAGATCTCCGCCTCAGCGCGCCCGCCTAGCGGCTCCCAGGTCACGAAGGGGTGGTACTCGCCCTCGAACCACGCGCCCCACAGGTAAGCGCCCTGGTCCATGTAGGCTTCCATGTCCACATCCACCTCGACATCCGCGCGCGGCACCGCTGTATCCCCGCGGCGCAACAGCGTCTGACCGGAGCGCCACGCGGCCGCGAGGCGGGAGGGCTCGCCCGCATTGGCATCGATAAGCGCCTGCACCGTGGTAATGCCGCGCTCGCGAAAGGGGCGGGCGCGATCGCCCGGTAAGAAAAGGGAAATATCGTCCGCCGCCACCAGCTCTTGCTCGCACAGGGGCCAGAACCTACAACTCGCGCATTCCTTGACCCGCACCGGCGCGGTGGGAAGCGGCTTATCCCAAGCGCGCTGCACGTCAAACTTCGCCGTCTCCGTGAAAAAGGCCTGCTGGCGGTCCTGCCCGATGGCACCGCCGCGCCCAGAGTTCAGGCCCATGTCTTCCAAGGCCTGGGCGGCGAGCGCCAAACGATACCCATCGACGGCATGGTGGCGGGACTTATACGGAACCTCCATAGGCTCGCTCAGCCCAAGGCGATGGGTGGGCACGGCAAGCGTGGTTTTCTTTGGGTTCTTGCACGCGACGCGGTGGTTGCTCACAATAATGGGGGTATAGGAGCTGCCCTCTCGGAGTAGCAATTCCACGTGTACTTTCCACTTTTCGGTGGCAAAGACCGCATTGGTGATGTGGGTATAGCCGGAGGCAATGGCCTCCAGCGTGGCCATGGCGCGTTCCCAATCATCGCCTTCTAGATCGATGCGCCGGAAACGGCCAGGGGCTTTGCGCGGGAATAATTCCATGACCGCGTCTACGGCGGCGCTGTGGCGTTCGGCCCTAGCGATCGAGGATCGGGTGCGCGGAATCTCCGGGTGGGCGCGCCGCTGCACCAAGCGATAGCGGCACCCAACGAGATCCGAAGCTACAACGACATCCTCCACACCGGGTGAGCTTAATAGAACAGCAAGGTAATGTTGAATCCAGACTCGATCAAACGTAAGGGAAAATAATGAGTATCCTCAAGAAATTGAAAAAGGCTCGCCAAGAAGCGCGTGCGCAGGCCAAGGCGGCAAAGGCGCGCGCCAAGGCTGAGGTAAAGGCCCAGTCGAAGGATCGTCGCCGCCAACAAAAGCTCCTTGCCAAGCAAGAAAAGCACCTTGTTAAGGCCGAAGAAAAGGGCCTCAAAAAGCGCCGGAAGCACGAACAAAAAATGGCGGAAAAAGAACTGGAAAAGTTGCGCGAGGGCCACTTTAATTCTGGCAAGGTCAAGCGCTATGCAGGCGCATTGCGCACCGCCGCCCCGCTGTTGCTTCCCCTCGTTTATCGCGCATTTGTGGGCCTTAAGTCCGAAAAAGAAAAGCGCAAGGCTCACAAGGCGGGCGTGAGTTCCGCGGAAATGGCCTCTTTTTCTGGCTATGGCGCCCCGCTCAAGGCCCGCACCGCCGGCATCCGTAATTCCCTCAAGGATGTAGATCTGCCCGCCGGCTTCAAGCGGGACGTGCGCGAGCGCCTCGAGGAGGTTGATTCCGCGATCGATAACGCCGAATTCATGACGGAGCAGCAGCGCCGCCGTGCACATAAGACCATTAGCGGAGAGATCGATTCCGTTACTGCGGAGATTCAACAGCGCCTGGGCGCTTAATTTCTCTTTTTCTTTCTACCAATCGCCGTTCACCTTTCTTTAAGGTGGCGGCGATATTTTTTACGCGAGCGCCAATAAGTAAATTTTTATTGTCTATTAATTTCCACACTGGTAGAATTGAATTAAAGTTAATTCAGATTCCAAATGCCGGTATTAGGCAAACATATCGACGCAATAAACCATGAAACCATGGAGGTACTATGGCACGCCGCGAAATCACGCAATTTTATGATGACCTAGATAATAAACTCATTGGTGAGGATGAATTAGAAGTAGTTCGCTTCAGCGTCAACGGACGTAGCTACCTCATGGATCTATCTCGCGACAATGCTCGCCGCTTCCACGAGGCAATCGCCCCCCTTTGTCGAGGCCGCACATGCCGCCCCCGATGCCGAGTCCCCACAGGTCGATCCCCGCAAGGTCCGCGAATGGGCAAAAAAGCAGGGCCATGACGTAGCACGCCGCGGCAAAATCCCCCAAGACATTATCGACGCCTACAACGCCGCCCACTAGACGTTCAAAGCACGCCCTGTTCCCTAGCGGCCGCCACCGCGGACGTGCGGGAGCGCACACCCAATTTGTCATAAATGTGCACCAGGTGGGACTTCACCGTGGCCTCAGAAAGCATGAGGTCGTGGCCAATTTGCCGGTTCGAGGCCCCCGCCGCCACCAGTTGCAAAACCTCTAGCTCGCGCGGGGTCAGCGAGGTGCGGGGCGTGCGGACTCGGGTCATGAGGCGATCGGCCACGATGGGCGAGAGCGCCGAGTCCCCCTCCGCCGTCGAATGGACGGCATCCAAAAGCTCCTGCGGTGGGGCGTCTTTTAGGAGGTAGCCCACCGCGCCTGCTTCGATAGCGCCGAGGATATCCGCATCGGTGTCGTAATTGGTGATGACCAACACCTTGGGCGGCGTGCTCATGGAGGAACGAATCTGCGCGGTGGCTTCGACGCCACCCATAACGCGCGTTCCCTCCAGGCCCGCCCCGAAGCGCAGGTCCATGAGGATGACATCGATACCGCCTGCTTGCGCCGCAGACACAGCGGCCTCCGCCGTCGCTACCTCGCCCACGACGTCGATATCTTCGGCACCTTCAAGCACCGAACGCAGCCCCAGCCGCACAATCTCGTGGTCATCTGCCAAAAGGACCCGAATCACGACATCCCTCCTATCGATGTTTTTCTCAACCAAAAGTTTAATCTACCGCCTTATCAAAGGGCATACTAACTGACACAGCCGTTCCCTCCCCCGGCGCGGATTCTATGATCACCTCGCCGCCCAGCTCCTGCGCACGGCGCTGCATGGCAGAAAGGCCAATATGCCCCAGGCCCGCCGGCGCGCTTTCCACCGTCGCGGGCTCAAAACCCTGCCCATTATCCACCACATCCACGCGCACCTCGTCGGTTTCATAGGTGACGGTGATCCGGGCGCGGCTGGCGTGGGCATGCTTGACGATGTTCCCCACCGCCCCCTGTGCAATCCGCAGTAGCGCCGCCTCTATTTTCATCGGCAGCTGTTGCTCCGCGCCCTCACTTTCGACCTCCACCTGGAACCCCGCAGTAGCGGCGAAGTTTTCCGCCATGCGCGTCAGCGCCGCCTCAAGGGATGTCTCCGTCAGTGTGGGAGGCTGCAGCGCCGCAATCATGGCCCGCGCCTCATGCAGGTTATCCGCCGCGGCCCGCCGGGCGAGCTCAATGCGCCGCCGGGCGGCGGCAATGTCGTCTTTATCCAGATCCCGGTCGGCGGAGTGCAGGAGCATCTGAATTGATGACAACCCCTGGGCCAAGGTGTCATGAATCTCGTGGGCGATGCGCTGGCGTTCGGCCACCATGCCGGCGTCTCGTTCCGTGGCCGCCAACTGCGTACGGGTTTCTACTAGCTCCCGGTTCATACGCGATAAGGTGCGAAACGCATAGGTAATCGCCACGGTTACTAGTGCCGAGACCGCCGGTCCCATCACTCCACCAAAGGTCAGGCCTCCCGGTATCTGCACCACGACAGTGAGCACGGTCGCACCGATGACACACAGGATACCTGCGGTCACATCCAGCACCGTCAGGTACAAAAAGTACATGACGAATACCAGATAAATGGCGGCGGGAGCCACGAAAAGATCCGCACCCCATAACACCGTCAGGATGCTTATCCACAAGTAGCGCATGGGCCGCGGCCACTGCTCCGCATAGATCGATCCCGCAAAGTAGACGGCCGCGAACCCCACCAATAGCAATAGGTTAATAAGGGACTGCGATAGCGGCATTTTCACCGAAGTAAAAATACCCACCACTAACAGGACCGCAGTCAAGAAATGAATGCCGGTACGCAGTGCATCAGAATCCCGTTCTAATGTGGAGCTCATGCGCAAAAGCCTACTTGTCCTTCTCGCCCTGACCGGAATAGGGATCGCGGGATGCCAGACCGAACAAGCAGACCAGACCGAACCGGAACACGAGGTGACACCGGAAAGCGCCGCCATCAACGTCGCACAGACCGCAGAGGTCAACGAGTGGAGCGATTGCCCCTATATCGATCCCGGCTGGTTGGAAAATACCAATGGCGAGCGTCTTACCAAGCAGGGCATCGACACGCGCTTCCCCACCCCCGCCTGCGTCTTTTGGTCCTATCAGGATGACCCGCAAGCTACCGTCATCGTGCGCGAGATGCCCACCGTAGAAAACGCCCGCGCCGCGGTGGATTGGGCCGCGCCAATCGATGCCACCGAGCCCGCCTCCTTCGCAGGCTGGGAAGGCGGACGGGGCATCGTCAATGAGCAGGCCGTCTATGCCGTGCAAAAGGATACCCACGCGGTGCTGGTGTGGAGCAATCAGCAACAGACCTTCAAGTCCGAGCAGATTGCCCAGGAAGCCATTGCCAATTTAGGGCTTTAAACCGCGACGTCGTTATAGGGCATCATCGGCGAAACCCAGGGGAAGACAACCTCCATGAGGAGGAAGAAGATTCCCACCGCAATGGCGATGGCGAGCAGCGCCTTCACTGGCTTCGGTCCTGGCAATAGATTCCACAAAGCGCGATACATTACTTAGCTTCCTTTCCAACTTCCATCGCGTGCACGATCATGCGCTCGGCGTTGGAAAATTGCGGGTGACAGGTAGTCAGAGTCAGCATTCCCCGCGTGGGGTCCGCTTCAGTTCCTGGGACGGGGTCGATCACTGAGACATCGCCAGGCGTGGTGATGTGCCTGCCTGCAACATGGCTATATTCTTCTGGTACTTCATCGAAGCAATCCGCATGCTCGCCATCGATAGGCAGCACCTTGTAAGTAATCTTTTCCGTTTGGGTTTCGATGATAACGTCATCGCAGGTGTGCAAAGAACCCAAATCATTAAATGGGGCACCCTTGCCTACGCGGTGCCCAGCCACCGCAAAATTCCCCGTCTCACCTGGCATTTGTGTGTCCTCATAGTGACCAGGGCCGCGTAGGAGATCATCATCATCCGTGCCTTGGATGATGGCAAAATGATAATCCGAGCCAAAGGCTGGAATGTACATCTGTGCGAAAGCCTCTCCCAAATCTGGGTCCACTTTCTCCCGGGGGTTGCGCCACTGCTCTTCTAATTTTGCATTAGCTTCATCTTGTAAGCGCCCTGATTCCACATTCGTCCAATAGGCTTCATAGAATGCAAATAGAACTAAAACCAAACCAATGGTTAGCATGAGTTCGCCCAGAACTTTTGTCATGTCCTAAACCATACTTCCTCTCCGAAAGGAAAACCATGTTCGAGTTCTTCATGTACCCGGTTTCCGGAATCATGAAATTCTGGCATTGGCTAATCAGCGGCTTCGTTGATGAATCCGCTGCATGGCTTGTCTCCATTTTCCTTTTGGTACTCACCGTGAGAGGCATCGTTATCCCCCTCAACTGGATGTCGCTGCGCTCCGCACGCATCGGTGTCCTCATGCGCCCGGAGAATAACGATATCTCTAAGGAAATGAACCAGGCCAGCACCAAAGAGGAAATGGCTGCGCTCATCAAGAATCAGCAGGACCTCATGAAGAGCTATAACTACAAACCTGCTGCTGGCTGCATCCCGCCGCTCATCATGATTCCGGTTTTCATTGGTTTGTACCAAGTAATCCTTCGGATGTCGAAAATCGATCAGGACTCAAAGACCGTCGGCATGCTCAATGCTGACGACGTCGCCGCCTTTCGTGAAACCACATTCTACGGTGCCCCAATCACTGACTTCGCCCGCGATCACGGCGATCTTCTTAATCCCGTCCTCATTGCTGCCATCGTCTTTACCATGGCGAATTCCATCATCGCCCTAATCCGCAGCTTCCTCACCACGCAATTCGATCTAAAACTAAACCGCCGCATATTCATTTTCATGGGCATTTTGCTCATCATCGTGCCCTTCTTCCTCTGGCACCTGGCTCATAATGGCCCCATTCCCGTCGCCATCATTATTTATTGGGCCTGTGCATATTGGATCACCCTCATTCAGACCATCATCTTTGAAATCATGCTGCGCGAGTTCTACCCCCTTACAGATGAAGTAAATGCGATGCGCCGTGAGAGCCTTCAAAATTGGCGGAATAAAGAAAAACAACCCGCTCTTTCCAAGGAGGAGAAAAAACGGGTCAACCGGCTGCGCATTGAGGCGCGCAAGCACCTTAAATCGAATAATCAGCAGGAGGAGCCGAAAGCATCTGAGTAGCTAGCTCGCGGGCGGTATAGAGTGGCCCTGCTTCTTTGGTCAGGCGGGATCCGGCGAGACCGCCATCGAGGAAAATCAAGAGCTGGCTTGCTTGGGAGGCCGAGGGATAACCGTTGCGCTCCGTCAACAGAGCCGTCAAGGTAGAGTGCACCCAATTGCGATGCTGCATGCAGGCCGCGACGATGCCGCGCTCCGAATCCGTTTCAGGCCGCGGGTACTCGCCCGCTGCATTCAAGAAGTGCGAACCGCGGAATCCTTCCTCCGGCTCTTCCTCAATGACCTTGTCAAAAAAGGCCAAGATCTTTTGGTCCGGATCCTGCATGGCAGCCGTCCGCTGCTCCCAGTCCTGGCGGAATTGTTCATCCAAGGACTCTACGTAGGCAATAACCAAGGCATCCTTGGAACCAAACAAGGAATATAGGGATGCCTTGGCCACATCCGCTTCGCGCAAGATGCGGTCAATACCGATGACGCGAATGCCCTCAGTTTTAAAGAGCTTTGTTGCAGATTCCAGCAATCGACTCCGCGGGCTGGGGCGATTGCGGCGCGACTTCTTCTCTGCCATGGATTCCTCTCTACAACGACAAAACCGGTTCATCTATACTTTATAGACAAACCGGTATGTACGCTAGTTATATGCGGACTATTGTTTCACCTTGTCCACAATCCACAGCAAGATGCAAGCACCAGCGGTGGCCGCGACGATAGAGAAGATCCAACCACCGCTAGCCTCAATATTCAATAACTGGATAATGATGCCACCGATGAGGCCGCCGATAACACCCACCACCAGGTTGGTAAACAACCCGTGGTCACGCTTCATAATCTTCTCTGCCAGCCAACCGGCAATGATACCAACAATGATTGAAGTAAATAGACCCAAACCTAGTCCCATGATTTCCTCCTAATATAAACGTATCGAACACTTCCCAGTTTAAACCCCTGTGACTCAAGTGGCGATAACAAATGCGACACATTTGTATAGCAAAGTGGCTTTAAAACACCAGAAGCGCTCCACTCCTGGCTCTAAAAGCCGGGAGAAGAGCGCTGGGAAGTCAGGCTAGCGAATGATTTAGCCTTCGTCGTCTGGGCGTACCACCATCATCGGGCACGGTGCAGACTGCAGCAATGCGCGGGAAGTAGAGCCAAGGACCATGCCCTTGAATCCACCACGGCCGTGGGAACCAACGACGAGAAGCTGCGCGCCTTCGGCGGCCTCCGTCAACGCACGGACGGGCCGGTCACGGGTGATCTGCTTCTTCACCTCAACATCTGGGAACTCTTCGCGCGGTTCCTTCAGGTTTTCTTCCAGCACCTCAGCTTGTTCCTTTTCAATCTCTGACCACTCAGACTGAGCTGCAGAGAGGCCGGCGAGGGATGCCTGGATTTGCATATCCATCCAGGTGTGCACGGCAACGAGGGCCGCGCCGCGAGCCTGGGCTTCGCGGAAAGCATAGGAGGTTGCCTTCTGAGAAACCTCGGAACCGTCCACGCCAACGACAACTGGGCCGTATTTGGTGGAGTCGGTGACGTTATTATCTTCACGAACCACAACTACCGGGCAAGCGGCGTGGGAAACAACTGCTGCGGAGACAGACCCCATGACCATGCCGGACAGGCCGCCCATGCCGCGCGAACCCATCACGACCATGGTGACGTCTTGAGACATTTCCAAGAGCATATCGATGGGGGAGCCCTCTGCGATGGTGTGCCCAATCTTGAGCTCTGGGGCTACCTCGTGAGCGATTGCACGAGCTTCCTCAATCTTTTCCAGGGTGTCGTCCTGCAAGTCATCGTAGAGATCCTTCGGCGGAACCATACCTTCTGCATACAGGAATTGCGGTATGGTGTAGCTCGATGCGATGCGCAGCGGGATTTCCCTCTTCATCGCCGTATTTGCCGCCCAACGGACGGCGTTCTTTGAGGCGTCAGAGCCGTCGACGGCGACGACTACAATGTCTTCCTTAGCCATGATCTTTCCTTTCAGTGGTTATAACTTAATTATAGTACGGATTAGGCTTAATGGTTGACAGTTGCAGGATCAGAATTGGACGGAGAGAAAATTTCGAGGAGCGTTCGGAATACGTCCCATATCACCGCGCCAATTCCGTCATTGAAAAAAGCCAGCACCTGGTCCGCGAGAGAATTAATATCCATGTCAAACACACTAATACACCACAAAAAAGGATTCAGCCCTTTGCCCATTAAAAATGGGCTCAACCCCACGCGCGTACGTACGCCGGAGGAAGGTCTCAGCACCTGGGATTTTCTCAGCGAAGTCATCTCCTCGCAGCGCCACCGCCACCCCAATGATGATGCACAGGCACTGCGTGACCGATTCACCGCGGGCGAGGTAGTCCTGCGCGATCAAACTCCCCTAAAGCCAGGTACCGTGCTCGGCAAAGATGTCGATGTCTTCTTTTACCGCATCCCCACACCAGAAGCACCCGTGCCTTATGACATCCCCATCATCTATGAGGATGACAACATCCTGGTAGCCGATAAGCCCCCATTCATGGCCACCATGCCGCGCGCCCGGCACATCGTCGAAACCGCCACCGTGCGCCTACGCCGTTCCACCGGAAATAACGAATTAGTGCCGGCACACCGCCTTGACCGCCTCACCTCGGGCCTGCTTCTTTTTACCAAGCACAAGGAAGTCCGCGGCGCCTACCAGTCCCTCTTTGCAGAAAAGAAAGTTCACAAAACCTACCAGGCGGTCGCGGAATTCCGCCGCTTGCCGACGCCCCTCCGATGGTCCTCCCACCTAACTAAAACGCCCGGTGAAATCCAGGGCCGGATAGCAGATGGTGAACCAAATGCTTTCACCACACTAGAATCGGTAGAACCCATTGATAAGGCCCCTTACGAAAAGGTTCACGGTTCACTAGCTGACCTCGGCATCTACACCCTAAAACCACAGACTGGGAAGACCCATCAATTGCGGCTGCACATGTGGCAGGCGGGCGTACCGATCCTCGGCGATCCCGTCTACCCCACGATTTTCCCTGAGGAAGCTGAAGACATGTCCGTACCCATGCACTTAACAGCAACGGACTTAGAATTCACGGATCCACTCAGCGGAAAGCCGCGCCATTTCATCTCAAGACTTCCATTGGTCATGCACAAATTGCTTTAAGCCTGAAGTGTCCCAGGTTTTGTTCCGTTTGAATAGAGGGGAAAATCTGGAAGGAACTGACCTCCATTTGGTGGCCACCTGATATTCAACCCAGTCGAGTTGGGAAGATGAAGTGCCCCGTGTTTTGTTCCTAGGCATGTGCCTTGATTTCTATTATGGGCCTGACCCCCGGACAGTGGACACGTCGGGGGTTAGCTATGCTGCTTTGGTCAGTGTAGCTGATGTGAGTGCTTCGAAGTCATCGGGAGCTAGAAGGTTGCACCACGAGTGTCGCCGGCGCGTGTTGTAGCGCATGCACCACCTAAAGACTTCCTGACGGCAGATAATGGGATTGCCAAAGACTTTCCTATCACGCAAGACTTCCCGCTTTAAGGTGGCGTTAAACGATTCTGCTAGGGCGTTATCTGCACTCGTTCCTACCGCGCCCATGGACTGGCGCACACCCAACGACGAGCAATGAGCGTGTCAAGTTGTTTGTGTGTGGGGCTAGGTTTATAGGTATTTGTCGAAGCGGTCGGGAAAGGCCACGGCCATT